>JBGPIJ010000056.1:0-12677 GCA_041484865.1 Gemmatimonadota bacterium | reverse complement strand
TGCTGGACGCGCAGGGCCAGAAGATGTCGAAGAGCCGCGGCAACGTCGTCAACCCATGGGACGTGATCGAGCAGCATGGCGCCGACGCCGTGCGCCTCTACCTGGTTGGCCAGAGTCAAGTCTGGCTCCCGAAGCGCTTCAACCGCGACGAGATCCCCAAGGTCGTCGGCGGTCTGCTCAACGCGGTGCGGAACTCGTACGATTTCCTCGCCCGGTATGCGGAGCGCTGGCAACCGCCCGCCGAACGGGACGCGACTCCCCTCGAGCGGCGGCCGCTCGCGGACCGGTGGCTGCTGGCTCGGCTCGACGAGGTCGTGGCCGGCGTACGAGGGGCCTGGTCGGAGTACGACGTCACCGCCGGAACGCGGGCCATCATGGATTTCGTGGTGGAAGACCTGTCACGCTGGTACATTCGGCGCAACCGGCCCCGCTTTTGGGCCCCCGACCGCGCTACGGATCCGGTCGCGCTCGAGACGCTGCACGAAGTGCTGGTCGCGTCGGTCCAAATGCTCGCCCCGGTCGCGCCCTTCATCGCAGACTGGCTGCATCGGGCCCTCGCCGGAACTTCGGTCCACCTCGCGTCGTTCCCGACCGACAAGGGACGGCGGGCGCCCGAGCTCCTCGCCGCCATGGCGGCGATCCGGAGGCTCGCGTCGCTCGCGCGCGCGGCCCGCGAGGCGCGAAACCTCCATGTCCGGCAGCCGGTCGCGCGCATTCAGGTGGCGGTTCCGGCGGCCGTGAAGGGCCCGGTCTTGAGGGACCTGTTAGATATCCTGGCCGCCGAAGTGAACGCCAAAGAGTGTGAGGTCGTTGCGTCGGACCACGATCTGGTGACGCTCAAGGGGAAGGCGAACTTCCGGACTCTCGGCAAGCGCTACGGCAAAGAGACGCCGCAGGCGGCGGCCGCGGTTGTGGAGCTCGGCGCGGCGGAGCTGCAGGCGCTCGAGCGCGGCGAACCGGTGCGGCACGGCCCGTATGAGTTCCTGCCGGAGGACGTGACGGTCACGCGCGAGGTCGCGAGCGACTGGGTGGTCCAGGCGGACGGGCCATACGTCGTCGCGCTCGATCCGCGCCTGAGCGCCGACCTCGTGCAGGAGGGGCTCGCGCGCGAAGTCGTGAATCGCGTGCAGCGACTGCGCAGGGAAGCGGGGTATGAGTTCACGACGCGCATCGAGCTCAGCGTGTCGGGCGCGGAGGAGGTGGTCGCCGCCGCCGCCGCGTTTCAAGGTTTCGTCGAGGGCGAGACGCTGGCGCGGAAGATCCTGTTTCGCGCGGTTCTGGACGAACCGGACGTCACCTCGGACGTGGACATCGAAGGGCACCGCGTGACGATCGCGCTACGACGCCATGACGGACGAAAGGGCGGAACTCGATAAATGCCGACGAAATCCAAGACGAAGACGAAGGCGAAGACGAAGGCCAAGGGCCTGAACAAGAAGCAGCTCAGTCACCTCGAGAAGCGGCTGCTCGAAGAGCGCGAGCGGGTGATGAAGGAGCTCGGGCACTACGGCGAGTCGTTCAACTCGACCCTCCAGGCTTCCGACGGCGATCTCTCGAGCTACTCGTTCCACATGGCGGACCAGGGAACCGACGCCATGGAGCACGAGAAGGCGTTTCTGTTCGCGTCGCAGGAAGGACGCTACCTGTGGCACGTGAACCAGGCGTTGCGCCGTCTCTATCAGGCGCCGGACAAGTTCGGCAAGTGCGAGCAATGCGGCGAAGACATCTCGTTCGAGCGGCTGGACGCGCTGCCGCACGCGCGGCTCTGCATCAAGTGCAAGGCGAAAGAAGAAGATGGCAAGCGGCGCTGACCGCCGGCTGTTCTGGGGGACCGCCGGCGCGGTCGTGGTGGCGGACCTCGTCACCAAGGTCCAAGCGGAAGCGCTGCTCGCCCGCCACCTGCCCGTGTCCGTGATTGGGGACTACGTGCAGCTGCGGCTCGTCTACAACCAGTGCGCCGCCTTCGGCCTGTGCCTCGGGGGGTACTCCCGCTGGATCTTCTTCGGGCTCGCGATCGCCGCGCTGTTCGTGCTGGGATCGATGGTGCGGACGACCCGTCCGGGAGACCGCGTCCGGCTCCTGGCTCTAGCGCTCGTGTCCGCGGGCGCGGTGGGCAACCTGCTGGACCGGCTGCGCAGCTCGCTCGGCGTCGTCGACTTCGTGGACGTCGGGATCGGGATGACGCGCTGGCCCACCTTCAACGTCGCCGACTCCGCGATCACCGTCGGGGCGATCGCCCTCGCCGTGTCCCTGTGGCTCGAAGGTCGGGCGCACGAGCGCCAGAAGGAGGCTCGGGCGGCCGAACCGTGAGCGAGACGGTGGTCACGTTCTGCGTGGCCGTGCCTGAGGCCGACCGCCTCGACCGCTTCCTTGCGGAGCAGCTCTCGCTCTCGCGCACCGTCGCCGCCCGGCTGATCGCCGACAAGCGGGTCTCGACCGAGGGGCGGCCGCTGCGGGCCTCGGCCCGTCTGTCCCGCGGCACCATCGTCTCCGTGACATTCCCTCCAAAAGCCCAGCCGCGCATGTATCAGCCGGCGGTCCGGGACCTGACGTTCGTATTCGAAGACGAACACCTCGCAGTGATCGACAAGCCGGCCGGACTGGTCGTACACCCTGGGCCGGGTCATTGGGGCGACTCGCTCGTCAACGTGCTCGTGGGCCGGGGCACTCCGCTGTCCGAGGGTGCGGAGGAGGGACGTCCCGGCATCGTGCACCGGTTGGACCGGGACACCTCGGGTCTCCTCCTGATCGCGAAGACTGACGTGGCCCACCGGCGGCTGGCTCAGGCGATCGAGCAGCGGCGCGTCGAGCGAGGCTATGCGGCGCTCACCTGGGGCCACCTGGCCAAGAGTCCCGTCACGATCGAGGCGCCGATCGCGCGGCATCCCGCGAACCGCCAACGGATGACGGTACTTGCGGGGGGTCGTCATGCGGTGACGCATGCCGCGGTGGTCGCCCGATTCGCGCACGTCGAGCTGCTGCGCCTCCGGCTCGGCACGGGGCGCACGCACCAGATTCGCGTCCATCTCGCGCACGTCGGCCATCCTGTGGTCGGCGACCGCGAGTACGCCCTCGGGGGCAGCCGCCGCGTCACGCCGTCGCTGCGGACGGCCGCCGAGCGAATCGAAGAGCTCGCTCCACGCCAGGCGTTGCACGCCGCGATCCTCCGGCTCGAGCATCCCATGACCGGCGAGCCGCTCCTGCTGCGCTCCGAGTGGCCGGACGAACTGCGTCAGGCTCTCGCGGAATCGGCCGGCGATCCCAACTTGCTTGCTCAACGCAACCCCTTGCAGTATTTTGGGTTCTTCGCTTCGGATGAGTGACGGCGGGGTCCTCCAGCTGCTCGTATTCCGCGTGGGTGACCTGGTCTGCGCGGCGGAGGCGGACAGGGTGCGGGAGATTCTCCCCCGGCTTCCGGCCACTCGGATCCCTGGGGCGCCCGCCTTGGTCGCCGGTCTCGTCAACATCCGGGGCAGCTTGATCACCGTCGTGGACGGGTGGCGAGCGCTCGGCCAGGCGGCCCTTCCTGAAGAGGCGCGGGATGCCGCGACGATCGTGTTGCTGGAGCTCCGCGACACCCGCCGGGTCGTCGGCTTCACGGTAGATGAAGTCATCGATCTCCTGGCGGTGGGGCGAGAGACGCTCGACCCTGGCCAGACGCTGCCCGGCATCGATCCGATGCTCGTGCGGGCTGTGGGCCGCCGAGACGGGCGGCTTTTCGTCGTCCTCGATACCGACGCGCTGCTGACCCCGGTCTTTGCTTCCTAGGGAGGGTGTGTGAGCCACACTGTCCTCGTCTGCGATGACGCGATCTTCATGCGGACGATGATCAGCGACATCCTGTCGCAGGCCGGCTTCGAAATCGTGGGCGAAGCCGAGACCGGCACGCAGGCCGTGGAGAAGTATCAGCTGCTCAAGCCGGATCTCGTGACGATGGATATCGTCATGCCCGACATGGGGGGGATCGACGCCGTGCGCGAGATCGTACGGCAGGATCCCGACGCCAAGATCCTCATGTGCAGCGCG
Organism: Gemmatimonadota bacterium; assembly: GCA_041484865.1. Classification (GTDB taxonomy): domain Bacteria; phylum Gemmatimonadota; class Gemmatimonadetes; order Gemmatimonadales; family GWC2-71-9; genus AG25. Next base: position 8,651 of record JBGPIJ010000056.1, on the reverse strand, counting down.
ATGGGACAGCAAGCGCTCGTCGTGGAGGCGATCCAGGCGGGGGCCAAGGACTTCGTGGTCAAGCCGTTCCAGCCGTCCCGGGTGCTCGAGGCCGTACAACGGGTGCTCGGCTAGCATGGACCTCTCGCAATACGCAGAACTGTTCCTGGCCGAGAGCCGGGAGCACCTGAGCGCCTGCAACCAGCTGCTGCTCGAGCTCGAGAAGAATCCAGCCGCGCGCGATCCCGTGAGCGGCATCTTTCGCGCGATGCACACCATCAAGGGGATGGCCGCCACGATGGGCTACGCGCGCGTGGCGGATCTTGCGCACCGCGCCGAGAGCCTGCTCGACCTGCTGCGCGGCGGCTCAAGCCCGGTGACGGACGAGCATCTGCAGCTCCTGTTTCGCACCGTGGACGGGCTCGAGCAGGCGGTAGCGCTCTCCGTGACCGGCCACGAGCGCGAAGTGGATGTCGCAGCGCTCGGCGCGGAGCTCGAGCGCGCCGGCGGCCCGCGTGTGGGCGCCGGGGGCCGCGCGCCGAGCGCGCGCGCGGCGCGGCCGGTCGAGCCACCGCCCGCGGAGCCCGCCACGGCGGGGGGACGCCTGGTGCAGGTCACGCTGCGCGAGAGCGCGCCGCTCAAGGGGGGACGGGCGCTGGTCGCTCTCGGCAGGGCGCGGGCGCTGGGGAGCGTGCACGCGGTCACGCCGCCCGTTGAGGCGTTCGAATCCGAAGACTTCGACGGACGCTTCACGTTCCGGCTCGAGTCCGCGGCTCCCGCCGCGGCCATCGTACAGACGATCGAGCGCGCCGGCGACGTGGAACAGGTCACCGTGGCCGAGGAGGAGGTGGCGACGCCCGCGCTGGAGGCGGCCACGCTCGAGCCCGGCCGGGCGCGGCACCTGCGCGTGGACCTGCGGCGGCTCGACGCGCTGATGGACCTGATCGGAGAGCTCGTGATCGCGCGCGGCCGGCTGAACGATCTGGCGGCGGCGCGCCGCGACCCGCCGATCGACGACGTCGCGCTGCACGTGTCGCGCCTGTCGCGGGACCTGCAGGACCAGATCATCCAGGCGCGGATGACTCCCGTCTGGCAGGTGTTCGATCGCTTTCCCCGGCTGGTGCGGGACAGCGCGCGGCAGCTCGGCAAGCAGGTGACGCTGCGCGTCGAGGGGAAGGAAATCGAGCTCGACCGCACCATCCTCGACGAGCTGGGCGATCCGCTCATCCACCTGCTGCGGAACGCGGTGGACCACGGCATCGAGCCGCCGGAAGAGCGGCGTCGCGTCGGGAAGAAGCCGGAGGGCGAGATCGTGCTGTCCGCCGTGCGCGAGCGCGCGAGCGTGATGATCACGATCGCGGATGACGGCCGCGGGATCCCGCGCGACAAGGTCCTCGAGCGGGCGAAGCGGGAGGGCCTGGTCGATGCCAACGCCGAGACCATCACCGACGACCAGCTGCTGCGCATCATCCAGCGGCCCGGATTCACGACGGCGGAGGCGCTCACGAGCGTCTCCGGCCGGGGGGTGGGGATCGACGTCGCGGTCACGCGGCTCCGCGCGCTCGGCGGCACGGTCGAGGTGCGGTCCGAGGTGGGGAAGGGGACGAGCTTCGTGCTACGGCTGCCGGTCACGCTCGCCATCGTGCGGGCCCTGATTGCGGCCGTGGGCCGGGAGCGCTACGCGCTGCCGCTCACGTACGTGGCGGAGACCGTGGACGTGGGCGCGGCCCCGGCGACGACGATCGAGGGCCGGGACGCGATCGTGTTGCGCGATCGGGTCGTGCCGCTCGTGCACCTGCGCCGGCTGCTCCATGCTCCCGGCGATGAGGCGCTGCCGCACCGCCCGATCATCGTCCTGGAGATGGGCGAGCGCCGCGCCGGCGTCGTGGTGGACGGCATGCTCGGGCAGCAGGAGATCGTGGTCAAGAGCTTCGACTCGCCCAAGGGCACGCTGCCGCTGTTCAGCGGTGCGACGATCATGGGCGACGGCGTGCCGGCGCTGATTCTGGACGCCGGCGGGCTCCTCTAGGCGGAGGCGAGATGCAGGACGTCCGCGACTTGAAGGCGCTGCAGCTCGATGCCCTGCGCGAGGTAGCCAATATCGGCGCGGGGCATGCGGCGACCGCGCTGTCGCAGATGACCGACCGGCGCATCATGATCAGCGTGCCGCAGATCAACATCGCGCGGCTCGAGGACGTCCCGGAGCTGCTGGGGGATCCGGAGGCTATCGTCGCCGCGGTGTTGATGCACATGCTGGGCGATCTCACCGGCCGCACGCTACTGCTCCTCCCCGAAGCAGCGGGACGGCGGCTGTGCGACATGCTGTTGCGCCGGCCGAGCGGGACGACGACCGTGTACGAGGCATTGGAGCAATCGTGCCTCAAGGAAGCGGGCAACATTCTTTCGGGCGCCTACATGAACGCGCTGTCCGAGTTCATGGGGATGCTGCTGCTCCCCTCGGTGCCCAGCCTCGTGGTGGACGTCTCGGGCGCGGTGCTCACGACCGCGTATCTCAATTTCGGGCACGAGCGCGACTTCATCTTCTGCGTCGAGACCGAGTTTCACCTCGACGCGGAGGAGGGGCTCAAGGGCCACTTTCTGCTGCTGCCCGATTTGGCGTCTCTCAAGGCCATCTTCGACGCCATCCGTTTGACCTGAGTCGTGACGGCGCCGGCGCTTTCCGAACGCGATCTCGCCGCGCTCCGATCCTTCGCCCGCCGGATCGATCCGTCCGACGCCGGGGCGCACAACAACCTCGGCGTGCTGTACTACCGCAAGGGGCTCATGGCGGAGGCGATCGCCGAGTTCACGCGCGCCCTCGAGCTCGATCCGAAGATGCAGGTCGCGCAGCGGAACCTCGAGATCGCTCACGACGACACCGGCCACTACGACCGGCGCGTGGCCGAGCTGCGGGAACGGCTGCGTCAGGCGCCGGACGATCGCGACGCGCGCTGGGAGCTGGGCCGCGGATACGCCATTCTCGGCCAGTACGAGGAGGCGGCGGCTGAGTTCGAAGCGCTGCTGGCGCAGCGCCCCGACGACATCGGCGCCATGATTCAGCTCGGGCTGGCGGAGAAGAACCGCGGGCGCATGGACGTGGCGACCGATTGGTTCCTGCGCAGCTGCGAGCACGATCCCACGAGCAGCCTCGTGCACTTCTATCTCGCCGAGGTCTACTATGCCCGCGGTTTGAACGTGGAGGCGCTCGCGGCCCTCGATCGCTCCGTCGAGCTGAACCCGGACAACGCGAACGCGCATTACCTCATGGCATTCGTGCTGGGCGACTTGGGCCGGCATCAGGACGCCCGCGCCGCCTCCAAGCGCGCCATCGCGCTGAATCCCCCGCTGGCCCGCGCGCAGACCAATCTCTCGCTCGAGCGCTACAACGCCGAACGGCGCAACGAAGCGATGCGGCAGCGGACCCCCGAGCCGTCCATTGTGGCCGGCAACGAGCTCGCCCACTACAACCTCGGGCTTGCCTTCCGGCAAAAGGGCTACTACAACGAAGCGTTGCGCGAGTACCGCCTGGCGCTCGAGCGCGGCGAGGATCGCCGCCTCACGCTCCAGGCGATGGCGGAAGTCCATCTGCTCAAGCGCGACCTTCCCGCGGCGCTCGAGCTGTACGAAATCCTGCTGCGGGAGGCGCCCGACTCGCCGAAGCTGTGGAATGAGCGCGGGGTGGTGCTGCACCAGGCGGGGCGGATGGCGGATGCCCTCACGTCGTACCGCCAAGCGCTGGACGCGGACCCGCGCTATGCGCTGGCCTGGAACAACCTCGGCGTCGTCCTCGCCCATCAGGGCGAGACGGAAGAAGCGATCGAGGCGTTCCGGAAGGGCCTGCAACTCGAGCGCGCCTTCGCCGCCGCGCGGCTGAATCTGGCGCTCCTCCTGTATCAGCTGCGGCGGTTTCAGCTGTCCCTCGAGGCTTATCGCCAGGTGTTCGCCGAACAGCCGAAGTCCGCGGCGGCGTGGAACGGCGTGGGCCTCGTGCTCGTCGAGCTGCAGCGCTTCACCGACGCGCGCAACGCGTTCGTCCGGGCGGTGGAATCGGACCCCGCGCACGCCGGCGCGCACTACAATCTGAGCTTCACCCTCTCGAACCTGGGCGACTACGAAGGCGCCCTGCGCGCGACCAAGCGGGCGCTCGAGCTCGACCCCTACTACGTGTCGCAGAAGTTCGGGCTCACGATCGATCTGCAGTTCGAGAAGACGATAATCGGCGTGGCGCCGGAGATCTCCGCCGACGTCGCGGCGGAGACGATCGGCGACGATTTCGCCTTCGATCAGCGGCTGGTCGACAACATCTTCCAGGAGCTGGCCCCGCCTCAGGCGGCGCGCGAGCCGGCGCGTCCCTCGGACGACCCGCTCGGCCTCGCGCGCGACTACGTCAGCAAGGGGCTGATGGATCTCGCCGCGGCGGAAGCGGTCCGCGCGGTGCAGCGCGGCGCCGACCAGGGGGACGCCGCGGTGCTGCTCGGGGACATTTTCGCCCGGCGCGGGCTTCACGGCGAGGCATTGGACCGCTATCGAGAAGCCCGCGCCTTGAACGCGAAGCGGCCGGACGCGCTGCTGGGCGAGGTCAAGGCGCTGTTCGGCATCGGGCGGGACGACGACGCCCGCGTGCTCGCCGAAGAGCTGCTGCAGCTCACCCCGGACGACGTCGACGCGCTGGTGGTCGTCGCCAAGGGGCGGGCGGCCGCGGGAGACGCGGCGGGAGCGCTGACGGTGCTCCAGCAGGCCCAGACGCGCGCGCCCGCCCGGGCCGACCTGCGGAAGCTGCAGGGCGACGTCGCGCTCAAGGTCGGCGACAAGAGCGGCGCGCTCGCCGCGTACCGCGCCGCGCTCGATCTCGATCCCGGCTACGGACAGGTGTGGCTCGATCTCGGCCGCCTGCACGAGGCGCAGGAGGAGTGGTCCGAAGCCGAGCGGGCGTATGAGAGCGCGCTCGAGGTGTTGCCCACGTTCTACGAGGCCGCCCTCGCGCTCGCCGATGTTTTGCGGCGCACCGGCCGGGTGCGCCAGGCCGTCACGCGTCTCGCGGACATGCTGACACAGGACCCCTACGATCTCAAGGCGCTGCTGCTGCTCGGGCGCGCGCTGATCGACGACAAGCGCCACGATGCCGCCGTCGAGGCGTTCCGGCGCGTGCTCAAGTTCGACCCCGACCACGTCGAGGCGCTGTTTCAGCACGGGATCGTGCTCGCGCTGCTGCGCCGCTACGCCGAGGCCGTCGAAGCGTGGGAGAAGGTGACGCGGCTCGACCCCAGTGGTCCGTATGCGCAGCGCGCGCGGGTGCACGCCCGGACGGCGCTCGATCTTCGGCACATCTTCGACTCGGAAGCGGCCTGAGCCATGCCCATCGAAGGCCCGCTACGCGAGCTCGGCATCCACGACGTCTTCCAGCTGCTCGACTTGAGCAAGAAGACGGGCGTGCTGCGGGTCACGTCGGAGCTGCGGCACAACGACGGCACGATCTACTTCGACGACGGCACGATCGTGTTCGCCGAGATCCGCAGCAATCCGCACCCTCTGGGCTCGCTGCTCCTGCGGACGGGGAAGATCACGGAAGCCGAACTCGAGCGGGCCCGCGACATGCAGTTGCAGCAGGGCGACCGCCGTCGGCTCGGCGAGATTCTGGTTTCACTCGGCGCGCTCACCGCGCGCGAGGTGGAGCGGCAGGTGCTGTTCCAGATCGAGGAGGTGGTGTTCGAGGTCATGAGCTGGCAGGAAGGGTTCTTCTCGTTCAGCGAGGAGCCGCTCCCGGACATCGCCACCCGGGCGAGCGTCCGGATCACGACCGAGGCCATCCTGATGGAGGGCGCGCGTCGCATCGACGAGTGGTCGCGGATCGAAAAGCGCGTGCCGCACGTCGGCGTGGTGCCGCACCTGACGACCCCGCCGGACAAAGGCGGCGGGACGCTCGACCTCCTACCACCCGAGTGGGAGGTCCTGGCGATGATCGACGCTGAGCGCGACGTTCGGGGGATCGCGCGGGAGTTGGGACGCTCGGACTTCGACATCGCGAAGACCCTGTTCGGACTCGAGAGCGCGGGCGTCGTGGTGCTCGTCGATCCCGGCCAAGCGCCACGCGAGCGCCCGGCGACCTTCGCCGAGCTGACCGAGCTGGTCGCGCGCGCCGAAGGGTCCCTCACGCGCCACGACCACGAAGGGGCGCGCGCTACCGCCGAGCAGGCGCTGGCGCTGTATCCGGGGGAGGCGGGGGTGCACCTCCTGCTCGGCCGGATCCATCTGGCGGCCGCGCGGCCGCTCGAGGCGGTCAACGCGCTGCGCCAGGGCCTGCGGCTCGACCCGCTCCTCATCGCCTCGCACCGCCTGTTGGGCCATGCGCTCGCGGCCGCCGGGCGGTTCGGGGAGGCCGTTGAGCAGTGGGAGCAGTGGGAGCGGCTCGCCCCCGGCGTCAAGTCCGAAGCCGCTCGCGCCGGAGAGGTGCGGGCGGCGAAGGTCGCGGCACAGACGCTGGGGCAGGCAGGCACGGCGGGCCATGTCTGACGACGTCAAGAGCCTGTCGGCCGAGCTCGCGCAGGACCCGCAGAGCCTCGTGTTCCTGCGGCTCGGCGAGATGCTGCGACAGCGCGGGCAGCTCGACGCGGCACACCGCGTGGCGGTGAACGGGCTCGAGCGGCACCCGCATCTCGCGGACGCGCACGATCTCCTGGCGCGCGTGCTCGCCGACAAGCGGGACTACGAGCGGGCGTTCGACGAGTGGGACATGACGCTGCGGATCGCCCCGTCGCACATCGGCGCCCTGAAAGGGCTCGCCTTCCTCTACTTCAAGGTGGGCGACGTCGCGCAGGCTGTCGCGCACCTTGAGGCGGCGCAGCGCGAAGCGCCCGACGAACCGGGCCTCGCGCAGGCCGTATCGCTGGTGCGCGGCGGCAATCCGGCGGCGGCAGCGCGGGGCCTCGGCTTCGAGGGCACCGCCGCCCCGCCGCCTCCCGCCGCGCCCCCGGCGCCGCTCGAGGACGCGCGCGTGTTCGCCGGGCTCGAAGGCGCGCAGGAAGGTTTGCTCCTGCTGGACGCCTCGGGTCAGGTGTTGGGCGGCGCGCTGCGGGATCCCTCGGGGAAGGACGTGACCGCCCCGGTCGCGGCCTATCTCGCGGGTGTGTCGCAAGAGGCGGCGCGCACGGCGAAGCTCGTCGGCCTCGGCAGCTGGACGGGCCTCGCGGCGGAAGGCGGCGTCGGACACGTGTACGTCACGCAGGTCACTCCCCAGACGCTGCTGCTCGTGGTGCGCGACCGGGCGATCCCGATGGGGCGTCTCGCGATCATCGCCCAGCGCGCGGCGCAGGCGGCGGCGCGCTGGCTGGAGCGGCTCGCGAGACGGCGTGCCCGCGCGAGCTCGATCTCGTGACGCGGGTGCGCGGCGTGCGCGGCGCACTGCTCGTCTCGACCGCGGACGGCCTGGTCGTGGCGGAGCAGCTCATGGAGGACGTCAAGGGTGCGGCCCTCGCGGCGCTGGCCGCCAGTCTCGCGAACCGTCTGGGGCGCGCGATGACGGCGGCCGGCATCGGCGCGAGCGTGTTCTGGCACCTGCAGTGCTCGGAGGGCGCGCTGCTCGTGGTGCCGGCGCCGTCGGGCGTGCTCGTCGTCGCGATCGCGGAGCCCGAGGTGAACGTCGGGCTCGCGCGCCTCGAGCTGCTGCGCGCCGCGGAGCTCGTCGGATGACGACGCGGGCCGTCGAGGGATGGACTCTCGAGCCGCTCAAGCGGTTCGTGGGGGAGGCGTCCGCGCGCCTCGTGCTGCTGATGACGCCGGCGGGGCAGGTCATGGCCCAGCACGGCTTCTCGCGGGCGCTCGACGTGATGTCGGCCGCCGCGCTCGGGACCGCGATCATGGCGTCGACGGCCGAGATCGCGCGCCAGCTGGGCCAGCCGCCGTTCGCGGCCGTCACGCACCAGGGCGAGCGGCACGGGATCTTTCTCGCGGGCGTCACGACGCACCGCGGCGCGATCGTCGCGCTCGTGGTCTACGATCTCGACGTTTCATCCGTCGGCCTGGTGCAGTTATTCTTCGAGCAGCTCCGGACCGAGCTGCACGCGGCGAGCCCCAAGACCGGCGTCCCGAAGCAGGTGCTGGCGGCGGACTTCGAGCGGCAGTTGAGCGACAGCCTCGACACGCTGTTTGGGAGATAGCGCACGTGTCTCTGGTCAACTTCACGACCCGCGAGATCACCTGCAAGATCGTGTACTACGGTCCCGGGCGCTCGGGGAAGACCACGAACCTGCACTACATCTACGGGCGCGTTCCGGAAGCGCGCCGCGGGCGCATGGTCTCCCTCGCCACCCAGACTGACCGCACCCTGTTCTTCGATTTTCTGCCGATCGACCTCGGTCAGATTTCCGGGTTCGCGACGCGCTTCCAGCTCTACACGGTACCCGGGCAGGTCTACTACAACGCGACCCGGCGCCTGGTCCTCCAGGGGGCCGACGGCGTAGTGTACGTCGGGGACAGCCAGGGGCGGCAGCTCGACGAGAATCTCGAGAGCCTGCAGAACCTGCAGAGCAATCTGCTCGAGCTGGGCATCGACATCCGCACGCTGCCGCTCGTGCTGCAATACAACAAGCAGGACCTGCCGCGCGAGCTGATCCTCCAGCCCGCGGAGCTCGACGACGCGCTGAATTTTCGCGGCGTGCCGAGCTTCCCGGCTGACG
>JBGPIJ010000055.1:0-12842 GCA_041484865.1 Gemmatimonadota bacterium | reverse complement strand
GGGGATGAGCGAGTTCTACGGCAAGCGCGACGATGCGGAGTCGCTCGCGACTATCCACCGCGCACTTGAACTCGGTATAGATTTCCTCGACACGGCCGAGATCTACGGACCTTTCACCAACGAGCAGCTCGTCGGCCGGGCGATCCGGGGACGCCGCGATCAGGTTGTGCTCGCGACCAAGTTCGGCAACGTGCGCGGCGCGGACGGCGCGTTCCTCGGCATCAACGGCCGGCCCGAATACGTGCGCGCCGCATGCGACGCGTCGCTCGCGCGCCTCGGCGTCGAGTTCATCGATCTTTACTATCAGCACCGCGTGGACCGGAGCGTCCCGATCGAGGAGACCGTGGGCGCGATGGCGGAGCTGGTGCGGGCGGGAAAGGTGCGCTACCTGGGTCTGTCGGAAGCGGGGCCCGAGACCATCCGGCGCGCGCACGCCGTGCATCCGATCAGCGCGCTGCAGACGGAGTACTCGCTGTGGAGCCGCGATCCTGAGGAGGATCTTCTCGTCACGTGCCGCAACCTGGGGATCGGCTTCGTCGCCTATAGCCCGCTCGGGCGCGGCTTTCTCACCGGCCGCTTCAAGCGACTCGAGGATCTCCCGGCGGATGACTTCCGGCGCAACCACCCGCGCTTTCAGGGTGAGAATTTCCAGAAGAATCTCGACCTGGTGCGGAAAATCGAGGAGATCGCCGCGCAGCGGCGGTGCACGCCGGCTCAGCTCGCGCTCGCCTGGGTGCACGCGCAGGGGAAGGACATCGTTCCGATTCCGGGGACCAAGCGGCGCCGCTACCTCGAGGAAAACGTCGCGGCGCTAGCCGTCCGGTTGACCCCGGACGACCTGCGCAGCATCGACGCGGCGGCGCCGTTGGGAATCGCGGCGGGGCCGCGCTACCCCGAGAGCGCGATGCGGGCGGTGAACGCCTAGCGGTCGCCCCGCCGCCGCCCTCGATTCTGCGTGAACAGCTGCGCCAGGTCGGGCGGCAGCTCGTTGCCGAACACCTCGCGCGCCGGCAGGGTCACGATGTCGTTACCCGCGCCGCGCTGGCGCGGCCCGTCCGGCCCGACCGCCCCGGTCAACCCTTTGCGACCGGCCGCGCCGTCGGGTGCGTCGGCACAGCGCCCCCCGTTCCGGTCGGCGGTTCCGGCGCCGCCCCTGCCGCCCGAGCCCCCCGCTCCACCCGGGCCCCCCGGTCCGCCGGGGCCTCCATTACTGTGTGCGTCCACGAGGCCCGCGAGGAACGGCTGGTCGTCCGGTACAACGACGGTGATGCGGCCGCCGCGCCCGCCGGGCGCGCCCGGACCGCCGTTGCCGCCGTCCCCACCCGGACCGCCCGTCTGGGCCGGGCATCCGGAAGCGCCGGCCGCGCCGTCGCCGCCCCGCGGGCCCGGGCTGCCGGGCCCCCCGTGGCCGCCGCGCGATTCGATCACCAGCCAGTCGGCCGGGGGAACCGCGTTGAGGTCATACAGCGTGTAGAAGGGCGCAGCGACCCCCGCCTGGATTCCCACCACGAGCAGCTTGTCGTAGAACGGCGACCGGGCCACGCCGAGCCGTACGGTGACGTCGGGGCCTTTGGCTCCCGCCTGCGTCGGGCCGCCGGCGTCGCCGGTGAAGGAGAAGGCGTGCGGCATGCAGCTGTAGTCGGGTGCGACCGTGATCGTGTGCGAGATGCTGGGCTTGGCGCGGAGCGTCGCGGTGAGACGGAACCCGGTGGACGCCGTCACGGTCGGATTCGCATAGGTCACCCAGCCGCCGTCCTGGCCGCTCGTCGCCTCGGGGCTCGTGCGCTCGAGGAACACCACGTGAAGCCGGGGCGGATGCTTCTTATCGTAGGTCCCCACGAACGGAATGTGCGTCCCGTCGTCCAGGACGGCCTCGTAGGTCGCGGCAATGCCTGCGCCGGGGCAAACCTGCCCCTGCGTGGTCCGGATCTCGATGTCGCGGATGTGGGCGAGCAGTCCCGGGTCGGGGGCGAAGTCCTCGGGCGGCCGGTGCGCGCATGCGGACACCGCGAATAGCATGAGCGAACCGAGGAGGCTGATTCTGGCGTTCATGACGGCTCCTGTCGAAGGCGGCGGACGGGCCCAATAACGGGCCCAACAGTTAGGAATCGGGCGCCCAGACGCAATAGCGGGCTTGACTTGGGGGGCGCGCGCGGGCATCTGGAAGGCCATGGGACAGCCGGGCTTGGGACTGATCGAGACGATGCGGGTGCGTGGGGGGGAAATCCCGTTCCTCGAGCGCCATCTGGCGCGGCTGGCGCGTTCGCTGGCCCAGCTGGACCTTCCGGCGCCCTCGAAGGACGTCACTGCCCTCGTCGCCCCGTTTTCGGAAACGGGCGAGGCGGTGCTCCGCGTGGAGGTCTGCGACGGACGCGCGACAGTGACGGTGCGCGCGCTGCCGTCGCTCGAGCCGCCCGCCGTGATCACCGCGTCCGAGCCGCACGAGCCGTACGTCCACAAGACGACGGAGCGGGACTGCTTCGAGGAGGCGGCCGGTGAGGCCGAGGTCGCCGAGGCGGATGACGCGCTGCTGCTGACGCATGAGGGGTGGGTGGCGGAGGGGACCGTGTGGAGTGTGTTCTGGTGGGAGGGCAGGGGCCTCTCCACCCCCAGTCTCGACCTCGATATTCTCCCCGGGATCGGCCGCGCGCGCATCGCGGAGCTCGCACCGGTCCGGGAAGTGCGAGCGCGCCGCGCGGCGCTCGACGGCAAGAGCGTGTTTCTTGTGAACGCCGTGCGGGGGATCGTCCCGATCGCGGCGCTCGACGGCGCCCTGGTGCCGGCCGATGAGCGAACCGCCGAGCTGGGGCGCAACTTCTGGCCGGTCCCCTGATCCGTTAGATTCTCGTCGCCGTGGTGGCTGTAGCTCAATCGGTTAGAGCGCTGGACTGTGGCTCCAGAGGTTGCGGGTTCAATTCCCGTCAGCCACCCTGTGATTCGTTGCCCGTCACTACGTCGGTACGTCGCTACGTTGGACGGGATGCTCGAGCCAGCTCATCACGTGGCGACGTAGCGACGTAGAACGGTTCTTTAGGTCCGTAGCTCAATTGGTAGAGCACCGGTCTCCAAAACCGGGGGTTCCAGGTTCGATTCCTGGCGGGCCTGTTCGCAGAACACGAAGCCTCGTGGCGAGTTGCGTCGCTACGAGGCTTCTTCATTTCTTCACGGACACTCGCGCGAGCTATTTGCGCACGGCGCCCCCATCGCTTGGCGGGGGGCATTCGCCGGCTTGACCGTGAACAGCACCGTGTCCGCAACAGGCGGTTTGAGGGGATCATGGTTCGGATCCGCGAGCTCGGCGATGAGGCGATGCTGCCCCGGAGCGAGCTTGTCGAACGTCACCTCAGATTCGCCGTTCTTGAGGGCGCAGAGGCTACAACTGTCCAGGTATTTCTCGACACGCTGGAAGCAGATGCCGAGCGGCGGGAACGGGTCAACCGAACGCTCGAGGCGCTTTCGCCGGACACTCCGCTACCCGACGAGCTCCGGCCCTTCCGCGTTCCCCGGGCTCGTGCCTCAACGGGCGGGTCACCCGGAGGGAGGCTGGCGCGGGCGGATGAAACGCAGCGCGCGCGCGAGCGCTCCTTTCGCTTCGGGTTTCGCCTCCGCGGGGGCGGCGGACTCGCCGGTGAGCGCATGGGCGAACAGCGTCGCGGTCGCGAACCGACGCTCGGGGCTCTTGCTGAGCGCCCTGATGATGGCGCGCTCCACGCCGGGCGGCACGTCGGGACGCGCGGCGCGCAGCGTCGGCACGGGATCGAAGGCGTGCCGGGCGAGCAACTCCTGCGGGCTCGCTGCCACGAAGGGCGGGTGGCCCGCCAACATCTCGTACGCGACGCACGCCAGGCTGTAGAGATCGCTGCGGCCGTCGAGGTCCTGGCTGCCACGCGCCTGCTCTGGACTGATGTAGGCCGGCGTGCCGACGGTCATCCCGCTTTCGGTCAGCTTGGCGCCGCCCGCGACCGAGATCGCCCGCGCCACGCCGAAGTCGGCGACGAGCGCCTCGCCATCTGAGAGGAGGATGTTGTCCGGCTTGATGTCCCGATGCACGACGCCGTGCTGGTTCGCGAAGTCGATGGCCTTGGCGGCGTCCGTGATGATCTTCACCGTCTCGCTCACCTCGAGCCGCCCGACCGCGTCTAAGCGATCGCGCACCGACAACCCCTCGATGTTCGGCATGACGTAGTAGAGGAAGCCGCCCGCCTCCCCCGAGTCGAAGACGGGGAGGATATGGGGATGCGTGAGCTTCGCGGTGATGTCGATCTCGCGCAGGAACCGCTCGGCGCGCACGCTCTGCGCGAGCTCCGGGAGGAGCACCTTGACCGCAACCTTGCGGTCGTGCTGGCGCTCGTGAGCGAGGTAGACGGTCGCATTGGCGCCACGGCCGAGCTCGCGCTCGACTGTGTAGCGCTCGGCCAGGGCGGCCGAGAGAAGTGCGGGAAGATCAAGCACGGGGACCCGCGGCAATGTACGGGCTGGAAGACTTTCTTGACAGATGCCAGGCGGACGCGTATATGCTCCGTGCTCTCTTACCCAACGTTCGACGGGAGGCGTGCATGGCGGCGCGGTTGGTGTTTCTCTCCGGCAGCAAAGCGGGAACGACCCTCGAGCTGGGCCAGGCGGACGTCACCATCGGGCGCAGGCCCGATCGCACGGTCGCCTACCCGCCGGACGAGATCCTCGTCTCTACCGAGCACGCCTCCGTCCTCTACCGCAACGGCCGCTACACCCTGCGCGACGACGGCAGCCGCAACGGGACCTTCGTCAACTCGCAGATCGTCGAGGAGAAACAGCTCGAGCACGGCGATCTGATCCAGTTCGGCCCCGGCGGGCCGTCGGCGCGCTTCGTCATGGAGACCAAGCCGGGCGCCGTGGCGACGCTCGACATCGGCACCGTAACCGAACGGCGCGCCGCGGAGCTCGCCGCCTCGGGGCAGCCTGGTCCGCTCACGACGCGGGACCTCGTGGCGCTCTCGTACTACAAGCTGAGCACGCGCATCCGGCGGTCGGTGATCGCGCTCGTGGTCCTCGGTGTGCTCGTAGTCGGCGGCCTCGTGCTGTCACAGATGCGCACCAAGGAGCGGGTGGACCGCGGGCTCGCCGAAGTTGCGGCCGCGGTCACGGCATCCCGCTCCGAGATCGAGCAGAGCATGGCGGCGCTCGATGCGCGCTACGCGCTGCTGCGCGACGTCGTCACCGCGGGTGAGAAGAGCATCAAGAAGGGCTCGCGCCTCAATATGGAAGCGGTCAGTCAGGACAGCCGCGGCGTGGCCCTGATCGTCTTCTCGTACGGCTACACGCAGCGCAACGGCACGGCGCTGCTCCGCTACGAGCTCGACCCTAAGGGACGGGTGGTCACCACGCGGGGCCGGGATGGACGCCCGATCCCCAAGGCGAGCTTCGGCGCGTCGGGCCCGCCGGTCCAGCACCAGGGGACCGCCACCGCCTTCCTCGTCGACTCGAGCGGCTACCTGATCGCGAACCGGCGCGCGGCGGAGCCGTGGGCGGACGCCGAAGAGCTCGCGGTGATGCGCGCGAACGGCCTGGACCTCGTCGGCCACATGGTCGAGTTGCGCGCCTACTTCCCGCCCGGCAACGAATCGTTCGTCGCGGTCCCGGACAAGAAGTCGGACGAGGCGGACCTCGCCGTCTTTCGGGTCGTCGGCCCGGTGCGCGCGCCGGCGTTGCGGCTCGCGCCCGATTCGGTGCTGGTGCGGCCGGGCGACCAGTTGATCTCGATCGGCTACCCCGATGACGTGCGCGGGCTGCTGTTCCGCCTCGACACGACGGCGCGGAACGACATCCTGCGCCGCACCGGCAGCGACACACGCGCGCTCGTGGAAGAGCTGGCGCGGCAACACCTGGTCCAGCCCCTTGTCACCGATGGCAGCGCGACGACCGTCGCGGCGACCGGCCTCACCCACACGGCGGGCGCGGCGGTGGGCGGCATGGGCGGGCCGCTGATCGCGCGCCAATGGGTCGTCGCGGTGCAGGAGCCGGTTGCGGCCGGCGCGGGGGCCGCCGCCCGCGCCCAAGGCGTGCCGATCGCGTTCGCCTGGGACGTCCTGCCGTCTCACGTGAAGCACAGCCTCGGCCACGCTCCCTAGGGGCGTCGCGACGCGGATCGCGCAGAGGACCGAACCCTCATGCCGGACCGCCGTGGATTCTTGAAGCTCGTTGCCGGCCTCGGGGGGGTGCTCACGACCCTCCTCGGTGCCGTTCCCACGCTGGTCGCCTTCGCCTCCCCCGCCTTCCGCCGCAAGCGCGCCGAGCCCTGGATCAAGCTGGGCAACGTGGGCCGCTTCCAGCCCGACCTGCCGGTCCAGGTGGAGTTTTCCCAGACGGTCACCGATGCATGGGTCGAAAGCCGTGCGCTGCGGAGCGTCTGGGTCTATACCGCCGACGGGACGAGCTTCACCGTATACAACCCGCGCTGCACCCACCTCGGCTGCTCCTACGCCTGGGTCAAGGACAAGGGCGTCTTCCAGTGCCCCTGCCACTTCGGGCAGTTCGACCCCAAGACCGGCGCCGTGGTGAGCGGACCGCCACCGCGCCCGCTCGACCGGCTCGAGGCGAAGGTCGAGGACGGCATCCTCTACACGATCTACGGCGAGTCGTGACGGGCGTTATCGAGCGGCGCGGATGAGCCGGTTCAAAGAGTGGGCTGAGCAGCGATTTCCGCTGCCCGCCTTGCGGCGCGCCCTCATCGACCGCCCGGTCCCCGACCGCCTCACCGTCTGGCACGCGCTCGGGGCCGCCACGCTGACGGCCTTCCTCGTGCAGGTCGCGACGGGCGTCGTCCTCGCCACCTACTACGTCCCCGCACCCGACCATGCCTACGACAGCATCCGCTTCATTCAGCGGGAGGTGGCCCTCGGCGCCCTGCTGCGCGGCATGCACCATTGGGGCGCGAGCACCGTGGTGGTGCTCATCGTGGCGCACATGATTCGCGTCTTCTCGATCGGCGCTTACAAGTACCCGCGCGAGGCCAACTGGCTCGTGGGGGTGGGATTGTTCATTGTG
Source organism: Gemmatimonadota bacterium (assembly GCA_041484865.1). Classification (GTDB taxonomy): domain Bacteria; phylum Gemmatimonadota; class Gemmatimonadetes; order Gemmatimonadales; family GWC2-71-9; genus AG25. The sequence continues at coordinate 5,819 of JBGPIJ010000055.1, read as the reverse complement.
GTGATGGGGCTCGCCTTCACCGGCTACCTGCTGCCGTGGGACCAGCGGGCCTACTGGGCGACCGTCGTCGGCACGAGCCTTGGCCGATCGACACCCGTCGTCGGCGCCGCGATCCAGGCGGTGCTCCGCGGCGGCGCGAACGTCGGGGCGGCGACGCTGACGCGGTTCTACGCGTTTCACACGCTCTGGTTTCCGGCCCTGGTCGGCGGCCTGGCGCTCTTGCACCTGGCGCTCGTCGTGTACCATGGCCACGCGCCGCGCGCCGAGGGCCTCGAGCCGGGCGCGCCGGCCCGCACCACCGACGCCGGCTACGACCTGTACTACCGCGAAGCGTACGCGGCGACGCAGGAGACGGACATCCACCTCTGGCCGGACATGCTCGCGAGGTACGCCGTCGTCTCGTGCCTGGTCGTCATCATCATTGTCGCGCTCGGAGCGACGGTCGGGGCCGGGCTCGAACTGCCCGCGGACCCCAACGACGCGAACTACGTGCCGAAGCCGGAGTGGTATTTCCTTCCTTTGTACGAGTTAATGAAGCTCGTCCCCGGCTCGATGGAGAGCCTGGTGGGGGTCGGTGTGCCGGCTGGACTCGTGATCGTGCTCCTCGCCCTGCCGTTCTTCGACCGGAAGAGCGCTCGCTCCCTGCGGCACCGTCCGCTCGCCCTGGGATCGCTCGCGGTGCTCCTCGGCAGCTCCGGGCTCTTGATCGGGGCGGCGCTGCGGCCGAGCACACTCGCGCCCCCGCCCGATACGGGCGCCCCGTTGACAACGGTGGAGCACGCCGGTCGGGCGTTGTTCTGGGCGCAGCAATGCACCCTCTGCCACCGGATTCGCAACGAGGGCGGCAACGTGGGACCCGATCTGAGCGAGGTCGGGCTCCACCACTCGGTGGCCTGGATGCACAGCTTCATCGAGGATCCCCGCCGGTTTCACGCGCAGACGCCGATGCCTCCGTTCGCACCGCCGCGCCTTTCCCATCAGGAGATCGAGGAGCTCGCGCAGTATCTCGGGTCGCTCCGCGGCAGCTCCGGTCTGGCGGTGGAGCCGCAGTTCAGCGATACCTTCCCGCCATGACCCTGCTCGACCGCCTGACCGCCGCCATCCGGCGCGACCCAGGGGCCAAGCCCCGCGACGACCAGCTCGACCTGTTCGGCGTCACCCACCCCGGGAAGGTCCGCCGGGACAACCAGGTGGCCGACTCGCCGTACTCGAACGTGCTCGCGGCGAGGGCGCGGAAGAGCGCGGGCGCGTAAGTGGCGGATGTTGCTGGCTGCCTCACCGCCGGTCGGATAGCCTGGGGACCGTGGGAGTGGTGCTCAAAGTGAATCCGCTCCCATGACCCCGGTCCGCCACGTCGCGACATCCCACGGCAAGACGCTCACCGCACCGGGCGAGCGTCCGCCCGGCACCTGGCGCTACTCCTCCCGGCTCGCCCTCGTGCTGTCGGGTGGCGGTGCCCGCGCGGCGTACCAGGTAGGCGTCCTCGCCGCGCTCGCGGAGCGTCTCCCCGGGCTCGAGTTCCCGATCGTGACGGGCGTCTCGGCGGGCGCCATCAATACGAGCTTCCTCGCCTCGCACCTGGGCCCACTCCCCGCGGGCGTCGCGCGCCTGCGCGCCGAGTGGTCCAGACTCACCGCCGACCGGATCTATCGCGTCCGCCCCGGCCGGCTCGCCCGGGCGGCGATGGAGCTGGCGTGGCACGGGATCACCGGACAACGCCACGGCCACGCCGAGCTGCGCGGGCTTGTCGACACCGAGCCGCTGCGCGGGTTCCTCGGAGAAACGGTGGACCTGCGATCGATCGACTTCAATATCGCCGCGGGGCGGCTCCGGGCCGTGGCGCTCTCCGCGACCTCGTACACCTCCGGGCGCTCGGTGACCTTCGTGCACAGCGCCGGAGACGGTCCTCTCTGGGAGCGCGCCCAGCGAGTGGCCGTGCGCGCCCAACTCACGATCGACCACGTGATGGCCTCCGCCGCGCTGCCGATCGTCTTCCCCGCCGTGCGGGTGGGCGACGAATTCTACGGCGACGGGAGCATCACTCACCTCGCGCCCCTCGCCACGGCCCTCCACCTCGGCGCCCGCGCGATCGTCGCGATCGGGTCGGCGCGGGTCGGTACCGCGCCCCCCCCCGCCGCCGGCGAATACCCGAGCGTGGCCGCGGTGATCGGCCTGCTCTTCCGAGCGGTGTTCCTGGACACGCTCGAGGCCGACGCGGAGCGCCTCGACCGCGTGAATCGGACGATCGATGGACTCTCGCCGGAGCAGCTCGCGCGCGTCGAGCTCCGGCCCGTGGAGCTCCTGATGATCCGCCCGTCGCGCGAGCTGGGCGCGCTTGCCGGGGGCCATGAGCAGATGCTGCCGTTCGAGGTGCGCTTCCTGATGAGGGCCATCGGCGCGCAGCGGGCGGAAGCGTCCGAGTTCCTGGGGCATTTCCTGTTCCATCCCGCCTACACGTCGCGGCTCGCAGACTTGGGCTATGAGGACGTCGCCACTCAGTGGCCCGTGATCGAGCGGTTCTTCGAACGGATGGAACGGGCCGAAGAGCCCTCGCCAAGAAGGTGACGGAGCGATTTGCGGGCGCGCTCGAGTTTGCTGACGCGTTCGAACGAGACACCAGCGGCGCCGCCTCGCCACGTGGAGAATCACGCAGGCTCAGGCCCGCGCTCCGCGCATGGTTCGAACTGTCTTCGCGGCGCGACGGATACTCCTGCATTGCCGTGAGCCCCCCAAAGACTGACGGCAGGTGAGTTCTCCGGGGCCTTGAGGCGGACTCGCCGCGCGTTCTGGCGGTGGTCCGGGAAGTGGGATATGGTACAGCGGCTCTACCAGGCAGCCCACGCGCCGTGTCCAACCCGATTGATGTGCTCCGCCAATCGCTCGCCGAGCGATACCATCTGCAACGGGAGCTGGGCAGGGGCGGGATGGCCACTGTGTTCCTTGCCGAGGACGTCAAGCATCGCCGGCGCGTGGCCATTAAGCTGCTACACAGGGAACTGGGAATCACGCTGGGACCGGAGCGCTTCCTTCGCGAAATCGAGATCGCCGCCCGGCTGCAACACCCGCACATCCTCCCCCTGTACGACTCCGGTACCGCCGCGGACCTCCTGTACTACGTGATGCCCTACGTCGAGGGTGAATCACTGCGCGACCGCCTGAATCGGGAGAAGCAGCTTCCCATCGAGGAGGTCGTGCGGGTTACTACCGAGGTCGCGAGCGCGCTGACGTACGCGCACAGCCAGGGGGTGGTGCATCGCGACATCAAGCCGGAGAACATCCTCCTCTCCGGGGGCCACGCGGTCGTCGCCGATTTCGGGATTGCGCGCGCGGTCAGCGCCGCCGAAGGGTCGACGCTCACGCAGGCAGGGGTCGTGTTCGGGACTCCCGCCTACATGAGTCCGGAGCAGAGCGCCGGCGCCAAAGACGTCGACGCGCGCAGCGACGTATACAGTCTGGGGTGCGTCGTCTACGAGATGCTGGTAGGCCATCCGCCGTTTGCCGGCGAGACCGTCCAGGAACTCCTGGCGCGTCATGCGTTGGATCCCGTGCCCAAGCTGCACGCCGCTCGGCCCCAGGCGCCGAGGACGTTGGAGCGCGCCATCCGGAAAGCCATGGCGAAGGCCCCCGCCGACCGTTTCGCCACTCCCACCCTGTTTGCGGAGGCGCTGACCGGGCCTTCCGCCACGACGGGCGTACGGCGCCGGACGTTGCGGCCTCCGGCTCCTCCTCCCCCGCGACGCATGTGGCCGCAGCGACCGGCGGTTCTTGCGGTCAGCGCCGTCTGCGTCATCGCCCTGGGTGCGTGGTCGACGAGGAGCTGGTGGCGGCGTCCGCGACGCGTCGTGGCGGAAGGCGGCCTGGACCCGCGGCGCATCGCCGTGCGCTACTTCGAGGACCTGAGCCGCGAGCACCAGCTCGGCTACCTCGCGGATGGGCTCACCGAGGCGCTCATCGCGCAGCTCGCGCCCGTGCCGGGTCTCCAGGTCGTTTCCAAGGACGGTGTGGCGCACTATCGGGGAGCTGCCCTCGCTCGCGACAGCATGGCGCGCGCGCTCGACGTCGGGAGCGTCATCGAAGGCAGTGTCGAGAATGCGGGGGATCGTGTGCGCGTCAACGTACGCCTGATCGATGGCGCGAGCGGCGTGGACATCGAGCGCAAGAGTTTCACGGCGCCGGCCGACAACCCGCTCCGCATCAGAGACGAGCTGGCGCAGGAGGTCGCCACCTTTCTGCGGCAACGCTTGGGGCAGGAAGTGCGTCTCCGAGAACAGAAGGCGCAGACGGACGACGTGACGGCGTGGGTACTCGTGCAGCAGGCGGAGAAGGCCCGGAAGGACGCCGATTCCCTCAGCCGCGGCGGAGATCTCGCGCACTCGACCGCTCAGTTTACAGCTGCGGACTCGCTGCTGGCGCGCGCTGAGTCAGCCGATCCGGTCTGGGTCGAGCCCATCGTGCAGCGGGGGTCCATCGCCTACCGGCGGTCGCGCCTGGCGGAGGATCCCACGCATGCGAGTCCGTGGATCGGCGCCGGAATGGCTCACGCCGAGCGGGCCCTGCAGCGTGAGCCAAGCAACGCCCGTGCGCTGGAGTTACGGGGCACGTTGCGATATTGGCGCTGGCTTCAGCATCTCGCGCCTGACCCCCGGGAAGCGGCTGCGCTGTTGCGATCCGCCGAGCAGGACCTGCGCGGTGCGGTGGCGCTCGATCCGTCGCTCGCCGGAACGTGGAGTGCGCTCAGCCACCTGGATTACCAGAAGTCCGATGTCGTACAAGCCAAGATCGACGCGCAGCGGGCCTATGAAGCCGATGCCTATTACAGCGCGTCGGATCAGGTGCTGTGGCGTCTGTACACGTCATCGTACGATCTCGAGCAGTCCGGAGACGCCACGCATTGGTGCGACCAAGGATCGGCGCGCTTCCCCAAGAATCCGCGATTCATCCAGTGCCAGATCTGGACGATGACGATGCGGGAGGGAGCTCACGACGTACCCAAGGCGTGGCGGCTTCTGGGCGAGCTGCAGCAGGTCACGCCCCCCCAGCAATGGACGTTCGAGCGGTTGAAGGCGCAAATGGCGGTCGGGGCGGTGATCGCTCGGGCGGGGCACCCGGACAGCGCGCGACACGTCGTGCTGCGATCACGGGGCAATCCCGAAGTAGACCCATCTCGTGACCTGCTGCAGAACGAGGCGTTTGTGCGGACGCTGCTCGGCGACAAGGACGAGGCGATCCGATTGCTGAAGCAGTACGTTGCCGCGAATCCGGAGCGACGGGGCGACCTTACGAAGGACTACGGCTGGTGGTTCCGCGACCTGCGAAGCGATCCCCGTTATCGGGAGCTGGCGGGCCCGAGCATGTAGGAGACGCCTTCCGTCGCGCGGGCTCGATGTGTCGACCGCGCGACATCGGTTGCGCTCGCGCGGCATGCTTCGCGATCCAGAGCCACTAGTGAAGAGACGGGCCCGCGGGTCATGGCCCACCCCTCCAAGTACTTGCGACCTCCTTGACGCCTCACTTCCGGGCGTTCACTATTGCACCGTTCTTGCGGGGCGTGAACCAGTCGTACCGGTTCACGGGGTGGGGTGGGGCCAGAAGGCGACAACAGGTTTCTTCCGACGAGCTCCTGCAGTTCGAGCTGAGGGAAAATAGCGATGCGCCGTCACTCGCTGACCAAACTGTCCGTCATCGGAGCGCTCCTGGCGCTCGCCTGCGTCAGCGACCGCAACTGGTCGCCCACCCAACCCTCGCAGCCGACCGAAACCCCGTCAACACTATTCAGCCCCAGCACCCTGAGTTGCGATCCGCTGCGGATCGCGCGGTTG
>JBGPIJ010000054.1:0-12843 GCA_041484865.1 Gemmatimonadota bacterium | reverse complement strand
ATGTCCATACCCTCGGCGATTTCCTCCACGGTGGGCTCGCGGCCAAGCTCCTGCAGCAGCGCCGACGAGCGCTTGCCGATGCGGTGCAAGGTGCCGGCGCGGTTCAGCGGCACCCGCACGATGCGCGACTGCTCGGCCAGCGCCTGGAGAATCGCCTGGCGGATCCACCACACCGCGTACGAAATGAACTTGATGCCCTTCGTCTCGTCGAATTTGTGGGCCGCGCGGATCAGGCCCAGGTTGCCCTCGTTGATCAAATCGGAGAGGGACACACCCTGGTTCTGATATTTCTTGGCGACCGACACGACGAATCGCAGGTTCGAGCGGACCAGCTTATCGAGCGATTCGGGATCGCCCTGCCTGATGCCCTGGGCGAGCGTCACCTCTTCGGCGCGGTTGATCAGCGGATACTGGCTGATCTCGCGCAGGTATTGATCCAGGGATCCTTCGTCGTACGAAGACCGTTTCGCCGTATTCAGTCGCATGGCGTGGTCACCCCTCCAGCAAGACACGCAAGCCGCACGGAACCCGCAACCCGTGGCGCGCCGACGGCGGAAACGCGGCCACGGTGGTGATCACCGTTCTCCGGCTGTCAGCGAATGATGGAGCCGAGCCGGGCCCAGCGAATGTCCGTCAGCCAGGGCAGCGCGTCGTGCGCTTCCCGGTCATAGCTGAAATACACGACCATCGGCCGTCCCTTGACGGCCGTGTGATCGACGAATCCCCAGTAGCGCGAATCGGCTGAATTGTCGCGATTGTCGCCCAACACGAAGTATTTCCCGGGCGGCACGAGCAGCGGTCCCCAATTGTCGCGCGTCGGGTGGTAGGTGCGGCGCTCTTCGGGCGACCCCGTCAGGAGAAAATCCCGCTGCCACGTGAACTCGGGAGCCGACACGTCCCGGCTCGGGTCCACCCGCTGCACGTACGTCTCGGCGAGCAGGCGGCCGTCCAAACGCACCAGGCCGCCGCGCATCTCGATCGTGTCCCCCGGCGCCCCGATCACGCGCTTCACGTAATTCAACTCGGGGTCTTTCGGGTAGGCGAACACAATCACGTCGCCCCGTCGCGGAGTCTCGAACGCCGGTAGCCGCCTGCGGGTGCCCGGGATCTGCGCTCCGAAGACCGCCTTGTTGACGAACAGAAAGTCACCGACGAGCAGGGTCCGCTCCATGCTGCCCGACGGGATCGTGAAGGCTTCGACGAGGAACGCTCTGAGAACGAAGAAGAGGACCACTGCCATGCCGAGCAACCGCATCCAGCTATCGAACCAGCGCGCGACTCTCGACCGACTTCGCTCAGAGGGGCGCTCGGGCACCGGCGTCTGGTTCGCGCCGGAGCCGGTCACCGGGGCTCCGAGGTCATGCATGCCTCGTACTCTAGCCAACCCGCCCGCACGGCGCAACGGTCACGAGCCAACCGCGCGAGCGACCCCACCCGCGAATGCGCGTGCCGAACTCCTCCGGGGGGAGGGCGTGCCGCATGCGCGCCGCGACGCACGCGACGTCTCCCTCACGCTCGACCCGTTGCCAGCGCACCGTCGCATCCGGAAGCTCCGCGAGCGACGTCCCGTCCAGAGCCGCGTCGCCGACTGCGAGGATGATCACCACCGATTCGTGATCCACGACCGCCGAGTGTACCACGACGAGGTGGGATGGCATGACCGGCGCATTGCGCGCCGGCGCGATTCATCGCGTCACACATCCCGCCGAGCCGCGGCCTCGGTGTCGATCTGGGCGCGCTGCAGCTTCCCCGAGAAGTCCACGTAGACGACCTTGGTCTCCGAGTAGAAGTCGTATACCGCCCACCCGCCTTCGCGGTGGCCGTTCCCGGTTTGCTTCACGCCGCCGAAGGGGAGATGCGCTTCGGCGCCGATGGTCGGCGCGTTCACGTAGGTGATCCCGTTGTCCAGGTCCGTCATCGCCTGGAACGCGCGGTTCACGTCGCGCGTATAGATCGCGCTCGAGAGGCCGTAGCGGACGTCGTTGTTGGCCCGAATCGCCTCATCGAAGGAGCCGACCCGGATCACCGAGAGCACCGGGCCGAAGATCTCTTCCTGCTCGACGCGCATCCCGGGGCGGACGCCGGCGAGCACGGTCGGCTCGTAAAACCAGCCGCGCTGGAGAGCCTTCGCGTCGGGTCGCTTGCCGCCCGTGACCACGGTGGCGCCCTCCTCCTTTCCCACGTTCACGTAGTACTCGACCTTGGTGCGGGCGTCCTCGTGAATCAGCGGTCCGACCTCGGTCCCGTCATCCAGGCCCGCGCCGAGCCGCAGCCGCGCAGCGCGATCGCACACCATCCGCAGGAACCGGTCGTGGACCTTCTCGTGCAGGATCAACCGGCTCGTCGCCGTGCAGCGCTGGCCCGTGGTGCCGAAGGCCCCCCAGAGAACGCCGTCCAGGGCCAGGTCGAGATCGGCGTCGTCCATCACGATCGTCGCGTTCTTCCCACCCATCTCGAGGGAGAGCCGCTTGTGCATTCTCCCGCACGTGGCGCCGATCTGGGCCCCGGTCTCGGTCGACCCGGTGAACGAAATGACACCGACGTCGGGATGCTCGACCAGCGCCTGCCCCGCTTCTCCCCCGAGACCGTGAACGAGTTGAATCACATCGGGCGGCAGCCCCGCCTCGAGCAGGAGCTCGACGAGCAGGGTTGCGGTATGGGGTACGTCCTCGGACGGCTTCCACACGACCGCGTTCCCACACAACAGCGCGGGGAAGATCTTCCAGGCCGGCACGGCGAGCGGGAAGTTGAACGGGGTCACAATCCCCGCGACTCCGATCGGACGGCGATAGCTCATCGCCCACTTGTTGCGCAGCTCGGAAGGCACGGTGCGACCGAACAGCCGCCGGCCCTCAGTGTGGGCGTAGTACGCGGTGTCGATCCCTTCCTGCACATCACCCCGCGTCTCGAGCAGCACCTTCCCCATCTCGCGGGTCATCGCCCGGGCGATCTGCTCCTGCCGCCGCACGAGCAAGTCTCCCACCCGCTGCAACACCTGGCCGCGCACCGGAGCGGGCGTCCGGGACCAGCGGGTGAAGCCCGCGAGCGCGGACGCCGCCGCGCGCCGCACGTCTTCCGCTCCCGAACGCGGAAAGCGGCCGATGAGATCGGTCCGGTCGGCGGGGTTGCGGTTTTCGAAGTACGTCCCGGTCGAGGGCTCGACCCAGGAGCCGGCGATGAAGTTCGTGAAGTCGGCCATCAGCGCTCAGCGCCTGACAGGGGTGACGTCCGGACAGAGCCAGGGGGCCTCCATCCTCGCATAGCCGATGCGCGGCAGCACTTCCCGCCCCGCGAGGACCAGCCCCCAGACGATGAGGAGCTGCGACAGAATGTGCGCCAGCCCCAGCCGGCGCCTCCAGGACGAGAGGCTGCTCCAGACGCCGGCAACGAGCACCGTGAGCACGCCGATGAGATAGAAGATGAGCCGCAACCCGCACCCGTGCGTGTAGGGCCACTGCGTCATCCCAATCCCGATGAGGAGGCCGAGCGCGACGCGAGCCCACGTCCCGAGCCACTGGCCGCCGCTCGGGCCTTCCGCGCCGTGGCCCGCGGCTCGCGTGGACCTGGGCAGCGCGGGGTCGGTGCCGCCCGGCGCGGCGGGGGCTTCATGGGTGGGGAGCTTCGAGAGCAGCTTATCCACTTCGCGCATTTCCCGATCCCAGTCGCGGTCCTTCTGCTTATCGTCCGTCACGACGTCTCTCGCGCCAGATGGTAGCGTTCGATCTTCTTGTAGAGGTTGCTGCGCGGCATCTCCAATGTGCGTGCCGTCTCGGAGACATTCCAGTCGTTCTCGTGCAGCTTCGCGAGGAGGAAGGCGCGCTCGGCCGCCTCCTTGAATGCTTCGAACGTCGGGGCGCGCATCGGGTCCCCTTGGGGAACCGCGTCTGCTCCCGATTCTGCGCCCGCAGGGAGCGCGTGCGCCTCGATGCCCCCGAGGCGCTCGACGTCGGTCACCGCGATGCGGTCTCCGGGCGCGAGGATCAAGAGGCGCTCCACCGCGTTCCGCAGCTCGCGGATGTTGCCGGGCCAATCGTAGGCCGTAAGCCGCGTAAGCGCCTCCTTGTCGAACGTCTTGGGTGTGAGGCCCGTCGACTGGCTGAGCTGCCGCACGAAGTACTCGATCAGCGTGGGGATGTCGCCGCGGCGGCTGCGGAGCGGCGGCACCTCCACCGGCACGACGTTGAGGCGGTAGAGGAGGTCCTTCCGGAACCGGCCGGCCGCGATTTCCGCCGGGATCACCTTGTTGGTCGCGGCCACGACCCGCACGTCGACCGCCACCGGCTTCTCCGATCCCACCCGGGTGATGACGCCGTCTTCCAGGGCCCGGAGCACCTTGGCCTGCGCGGCAAGACTCATGTCCCCCACCTCGTCGAGAAATAGCGTGCCGCCGTCCGCCAGCTCGAACTTCCCCGTGCGATCGGCGAACGCGCCGGTGAAGCTGCCCTTCACGTGCCCGAACAGCTCGCTCTCGATGAGCTCGCTCGGGATCGCGGCGCAATTCACATCGACGAACGGCGCCGCAGCGCGCGGCGACAGCGCATGAATCGCGCGGGCGACGAGCTCCTTGCCGGTGCCGTTCTCGCCCGTAATGAGCACACGCGCGGGCGTCGGGGCCACCTTCTCGATGCGCTCGATCACCTGCGCGATCGCCCGGCTCGACCCCACGATCTCGTACTGCGACTCGGCCGCACCTCGCAGCCGCCGGTTCTCCCTCGCGAGATCGACATGCTCGAGCGCGTTGCGCAGCGTGAGCAGGATGCGGTCGGTATCGAGCGGTTTCTCGAGGAAATCGTAGGCCCCGAGCTGCGTGGCTTCGACGGCCGTCTGGATCGTGCCGTGGCCCGAGATCATCACGACCTGCGCTCCCGGATCCACCTCGCGCAAGGCGCGCAGCGTCGCGAGGCCGTCCATGTCCTGCATCTTCACATCGAGGAAGACCAGGTGGGGGAGGAACTCCGGATACACGTGGAGCGCTTCGCCGCCCGAGGCGCACGTCTGGACGTCGATCTCCTCGTACTCGAGCACCTGCTTCAAGGCCTCGCGAATCCCTTTCTCATCGTCGACCACCATCACGCGGCGCTTCACGACGGGTTCCGCCAGCGGCGGGTGCGGTAGAGAATCACGCCCGTGGGATGTATCACGACGTCCTGAAACGCGGGCGAGACGCGCAACGCCACGGCGCCCTCGCCGTCCGCCCCCGCGACGCGCTGGGCGAGCTGGGTCACCATCGGTCCCGGGAGCGGGATGCCCCGCAGGCTCAGCTCTTCGATCTTCCAGCGGGCGAGCCCCGGCCGTTGGATCCGCACGGGACCCGCGATCCGCAGCGGCTCCATCGGATTCAGGAACCCGGTGAGCGGGCCCAGGGCGTCGGGGGGAATGACCCGCGTATCGAGCCGGCAGTAGACGGCGATCGATCCCTCGTGCAGCTCCACGCGCAGCGAATCGAAGCTCTTGCGGACCGACCAGTCGAGGCTCGAGCCCACCAGCGACGCGATTTCGTTGGGCGAGAGAACGACCGAATCGGGGGTACTGGGCCGTTTGAGCTGCTCGATCTTTCCCTGGGTGCTTTCGAGGGCCCGAGGAGTGGGCGCGCCCACGGACGTGTCGCTCACGGGCGGCAGGGCGCTGCGATGCCCGAAGTAGCGCGACGCCGCGCGCCCGATCGGCCCGCGATACCCCCAGGCGAGCAGTCCCGCCCCGATGACGATGACGAGACAGCCGAGCCGCAGCACGCCCTTAAGACAACCGTTCACAATGCCGGACCCGATACGCGGGTCCGCCAGGTTGGAGCACGCTCTGCATCAGATCGACCGTCTCCACGACCGCCGTCCTCTCGCACACGAGCCCTTCGAGCGCGCGCTCGAGCCCCGCAAAATCGCGCGCCCGCGCGTCCTGCCCGGCGCGACCGAGCGTCACGTGGGGGCGAAACAGCCGCGCCTCCGCCGGAAACCCGAGCGCGGTGAACTCGCGCTCCACCTGGTGTTGCAGCAGCTCGAGCGCCGGCTCGGCATCGAGGCCGGCCCAGATGACCCGCGGCGAGCGGGCATCCGGGAAGGCGCCGAATCCCGCGAAGGCAAGCACCAATGGTCGAATGCCTCGAGCGGCCCCCGAGAGCGCGGCGAGGAGCTCCGCCTCGCGCCCGTCGGCGACGGACCCAAGAAACTTGAGCGTGAGATGGATCCCCTCGGGCGGCACCCATTTCACCGGAAGATGGACGTCGCGCAGCGGTTCGATGGCGTCCCACAGGTCGCGGCGCGCCTTGTCCGGAAAATTGAGGGCGATGAAGAGCCTCACCCACGCCCGCGCGCCGCGACGAGGAGACTCCCGCGCCGGTAACCCCGGGGATCGATCTCTACGTGCGCGAAGCCGAGCCCCCGGAGCCGTTCCGTCACGGGGATGGACCGCTCCGCGAGCCACGAGATCCAGGCAGCCTCGACCTCGATGCGCGCCCGCGCACCGTCGTGGCGCACCCGGAGATCGCCCGTCACGCCCAAGGCGCGCAGATACGCCTCCGCGGCCTCGACCTGCTCGAGGCGCGCTCGAGTGATGGGGACCCCGTAGGCGACGCGGCTCGAGAGACACGGGGAGGCTGGAGCGTCCCAGATCGGCAGTCCGAGCGCGCGCGCCGCCCGACGCACATCGGCTTTCGTCAGCCCCCCCGCCGCGAGCGGCGCGCGGACGCCCGCGGCGAGCCCCGCAGCGTGCCCCGGACGATGCTCGCCCAAGTCGTCGGCGATCGTGCCGTCGCACACGACGGCCAGGTGACGCGCGCGCGCTTCCGTCGTGAGCCTGGTCCACAGCTCACGCTTGCAGAAGAAGCAGCGGTTCGTCGGGTTTGCGAGATAGTCGGGATCGTCGAGCTCGTGGGTCTCGAGCTCGAGCACCGGCACGTCGAACTGCGCCGCCACGCGGCGGGCCGTCTCCCATTGCGCCTCCGGATAGGAGGCGCTGCGGCCGATGACCGCCAGCACGCGGTCCCGGCCGAGCTCCTGGCGCAACACCACCGCGAGCAGGCTCGAATCGACGCCCCCTGAGTACCCGAGCAGCGCCGAAGGGAACTCACGCACCAGCGCGCGCACCGGAGCGAGGGCGGGCAGCGACTCGCACATGGCGAAATAGTAATGAGTTAGGTCGGGCGAATCAAAGGAGAGTTCGGCGGCACGAATCGGATATCCGCGCACCAGCTGTTGGGGGCATGCTTATGATATGCACATGAGCGCACTTCGCGGGCGGGCATTGCTCGCCTATCTGATCGTCTGCGTCTTCTGGGGCTCGACCTATCTCGCGATCCGGATCGGCGTGGGCGTGTTGCCGCCGTTCCTGTTCGCGGGAATCCGCTTTGTCATCGCTGGCGGGCTGCTCGCCGCGGCAGCCCTCGCGCTGGGCGATCGTCTCCCCAAGAACGCTGCCGATTGGCGCGTGCTCGCGATCGTCGGCATTCTGCTCCTCACCGGCGGGAACTCGTTCGTGGTGTGGGCGGAGCAGTACACGCCGTCGGGCGTGGCGAGCGTGTTCGTCGTGACGGTGGCGCTGTGGATGGCGTTCTTCGACGCAGTCATTCCCGGCGGGACGGGGGAGCTGAACTGGCGCGTCGTGCTCGGCCTCGCCATCGGATTCATAGGTACGGTGCTGCTGGTAGGCGCGAACCCGCGCGATCTGTTGCACGCCGATCTGCGCGGCCCGATCGCCTTGACGTGGGCGAGCGCCTCCTGGTCACTGGGCTCAGTGTACGCGAAGCGGCACCCCACCAAGACGAGCCCGTACATGGCGGCGGCGATTCAGATGCTCGTGGGCGGCGCGCTCGCCACGCTCGTCGGAACCGTGCGCGGCGAGTGGCTCCACTGGACACTAACGCCGCGCGGCGCCGGCGCGCTCGTCTATCTCGTCGTGTTCGGATCGATCCTGGGCTACAGCGCCTACGGCTACGCGCTGCGCCACGCTTCGCCGACGATCGTGGGAACCTATGCCTACGTGAATCCGGTGATCGCCGTGCTGCTCGGCTGGGTGTTCTTGCGCGAGCCCATCACTCCGCGCATGGTGCTCGCGATGGGCATGATTCTCGGCGCGGTGATCTGGATCCAACTCTCGCAGCGCCTGCGCTTCGGCAGCGCGATGCGCGCGCGGGCGACTTAGAGGATCGTCTCTCCGGGGGCGGCGGGCTTCGCGCTCGAGCGGCGCCCCGTCTTGCCCGGGAAGGTGGCGGGCTTTCCCTCGTCGGTGTTCTTGAACGACCGCACGGTGTGGTACGCGAGGTCCACGTCCGGACATCCCGCGAACTCCGTAATGATGTCTTCCCAAATGGCGTGCTCCGTGCCCCGCCGCTTGCGCGGCTCGATCAAGTACCGGATGGTGAGCTGCACCCCGCTGTCCACCGCCTTCGTGTAGACGATGGGGGTCAGCTTGCGGTAGTTGATCAGGTACTGCCGTGAGGCGGTGAGCAGCTCCTCCTCCGCCTGCGCCGTGAGATGCGCGGCATGCGTGACGGCGATGCTGGTGAGGATCTCCTTCGCCTTTCTCCAGTTGCTCTCGAACGTCACGAGCACCGGCACCTCGTTCCAGATGTACTTGAAGCCTTTGTCGTAATTGGCGAGCGGCTCCGAGAACACGCGGCCATTCGGGATGTGAATGATGCGCCCCGTGGATTGGTCCGCATCCACCCAGTTCCCGATCTCGTTCAGCGTGAACTGCAGCAGGCGCAAGTCGATGACGTCCCCCGCGTGGGCGCCGATCTGGATGCGGTCGCCCACCTCGAAGGGCCGGGCCCAGAGGATGAAGGCCCAGGCGGCGAGGTTCGAGACCGGGTCCTTCAACGCGATGGCGAGGCCGGCCGAGAGCAGCCCGAAGAACGTGGCGAGCGCCTGCATCCCCGGGACCCAGGTGTGCCCGACGATGATGATGCCGATGGCGAGCGAGAGATAAGTGACGGCCTTGCGCCACCGATATCGGGCCCAGGGATCGATGACGCGGCCGTAGGCGAGGCCGAGGACAATGCGATGTCCCGCCCACAGCACCGCGATCGTCATCACGGTGAGGAGCAGCTTGGATTGCAGGTCGGGACTCAGGCCGTGGGCCTGTAGCCATTCAGACACGGGTCACCCTCGCTCTTCGGCGCCCCCAAGGTATGCGACGGACGGGAGCGAGGCCAGACGCGGCGCCCTCTTTCGCCATGCGGCGACGTGGGCAATCTTGTGGCGACCTCGCCCGGCGAACCGCCATGCACAACACCCTCGTGCTCCGCGACCTCGCGGTCATCTTCGCCGGCTCCCTGCTCGTCATCCTGGCGTTCCACCGCCTGCGGCTGCCATCGCTACCGGGCTTCATCGTCGCCGGCTTGCTGCTCGGCCCCAACGGACTGGCGCTCGTGCCCGATGTGCATCGCGTGGAGGGGTTGGCTGAGGTCGGGGTGATCCTGCTGCTCTTCACGATTGGACTCGAGTTCTCGCTGGCGCGGCTCAAGGAAATGGGCCGCCAGCTCGCGAGCGTGGGAGCAACCCAGGTGGGGGCCACGATTGTCGTCGTCACCGCGGTGGGCCTCGCATTCCTCCTCGAATGGCAGATGGCGTTGTTCCTCGGATTCCTGGTCGCGCTCTCGAGCACCGCCATCGTGCTCAAGATTCTGACGGACAAGGGCGAAATCGACACACCGTCGGGGCGCATGGCGACGGGGATGCTGATCTTCCAGGACCTGTGCGTCGTCCCGATGATGCTGGTGCTGCCGTTCCTCGCCGGGACTTCGCGCGGTGGGGCGCTCGGACTCGCCCTCGCCCTCGGGAAAGCGGCCCTGCTCGTCGTGGGCGTGGTCGTGGCAGCCCGCATCCTCGTGCCGCGGGCCCTCACCGTCATCCTCAAGACCCGCAGCCGCGAGCTGTTCCTCATCGCGGTGATCCTGGTCGGCACGCTGACGGCGCTCGGCACCGCGGCGGCGGGAGCGTCGCTCGCGCTGGGGGCGTTCCTCGCGGGCCTCGTGATCTCGGAATCGGACTACGCGCATCAGGCGCTCGCGGAGCTGATGCCGTTTCGCGACCTGTTCATCTCGCTCTTCTTCGTGGCCGTCGGGATGCTGGTGCAGCTCGATTTCGTCGCGCACCACCCGGTGCTGACGGGAGCGGCCGTGTCGCTCGTCATGAGCGGGAAGACGATTACCGCCGCGGTCGGGCCCGCGCTGATCGGCTACGCTGGGCGCGTCGCGTTACTCGCCGGGTTGACCGTCTCACAGATCGGAGAGTTCTCGTTCGTGCTGGCGGAGGAGGGACGCGCCGCGCGACTCCTGCCGGAAGCGTTCTATCAGGGCTTCCTGTCAGTTGCCGTCGCGACCATGCTCCTGACCCCGTTCTTGATCGCGGCGGGGCCCGGGTTCCTGGACCGGGTCGAGCGCCTCGTGCCGCTCGACCGGCTGCTGCCGGGATTCCGGTCCGAGGGGTTCCGCGCGATCGAGGAGCCGATCCGGGACCACGTGATTATCGCCGGATATGGATTGAACGGGCGCAACCTCGCCGTCGCGCTTCGTGCCATCGGAGCGCCGTTTCTCATCGTGGAGCTCAATTCTCAGACCGTCCGGAACGCGCGGGCGCGCGGCGAGCCGGCGTTCTACGGCGACGCGACCCGTGATGAGATTCTCCGCGGGCTCGGTATCGAACGCGCGCGCCTGCTCGTCGTGGCAATCTCCGATCCCGCCGCCACGCGCCGCATGGTCAAGGTGGCCCGCTCCATCAATCCCCGCGTGCACATCATCGCCCGCACGCGCTACGTCATCGAAATCCCGGAGCTCGAGCGTCTGGGCGCGAACGACGTCATCCCCGAGGAGTTCGAGACGTCGATCGAGATTTTCTCTCGCGTGCTCGCGCATTACGAAGTTCCCCGCTCCGAGATCGCCGGACTGGCCGAGCAGATACGGGCGTCGCACTACCAGGCGCTGCGATCGGGGACGGACTCGCGGTTCACGCTATCGGGCGCGCTGGGCGCCATGCCGCGGATGGGTGCCGAGCGCATCCGCCTGCCGGCGGGCGCCCCGGTGACTGGGCGTTCGCTCGCCGAGACGGGGCTGCGGTCGCACACGGGGGCACTGGTCTTGTCGGTAAGCCGCGGCGCGCGGGAGATTCCCACGCCGCCGCCCACGTTCCGCTTCGCGGTGGACGACGTGCTCGTGGTGGTGGGACAGCCGCATCAGATCGAGGCGGCGCGCCGGTTCCTGACCGGATCGGATGGAACCGAGCGGACCTGAAACGCTACGATCGGATCATTTGAGACGAATCGGAAAGACGTCTTCACAGTGCGGGCAGCGCAACTCGGTCACGCGTCCCTTCAACTGCGCGCGCCCCCGGCAGCGGGGACAGACACCGTAGTGAGAGCCCCAGCCGATGGGGATGTCCACGGCGTCATAGGGGCGCGGAACCACCGACCACAGCTGCGGGCGAATGGTCGCGATCTCAAGGGTGGATCGGGGGATACTCAGCGATCGTTGATCGACTTGGAGGATGGCTGCTTCCTGCGTGAGCCGGACGACTTCGTACCACGCACCTCTGCGCAAGCGGACGTTGATGTCGCCCAGGACTCGCGCCCACGGCCGTACTTCCATATACCTGCCTCCTCTCGCGACAACTGGGGTGTGGCGGCTAACCTCGCGTGGGCGCTGGACTACGGGTAAGGGCGCCATCAGCCCCTGTCAGCGACATGGATCACACAAGAACGTAAGAACCCGTTTCCAAGGGAGTTACGCGACGGTCCGTCGGTCAAGACTGCGATACTGGATCGCCTCGCTCACGTGCTTGGGTGCTAACTCCGCTGCCCCATCCAGATCGGCGATCGTGCGCGCGATCTTCAGGATCCGGTGATACGCGCGCGCCGAGAGGCCGAGCCGGGTGATCGCCGTGCGCAACAACGCGTCCGCGCCCTCCATCACACGGCAGAACGCGCGGATGTCGCGGGGCGCCATATGAGCGTTCGCGTAGATACCCGGCCGCTTGGCGAACCGCTCCCGCTGGATCGCCCTGCCCCGATCCACCCGCTCGCGCACCGCCTCGCTCGGCTCGCCCCCGCCCGGATCGGCGAGCGCCCGGTACTTCACCGCCGGCACCTCGAGATGAATGTCGATACGATCGAGCAGCGGCCCCGAGACCCGTGCGAGATACCGTTCGACGCCCGTCGCGCCACAGGAACAGTTGTGCTGCGGATCGCCGAAGTAGCCGCAGGGGCACGGATTCATCGCCGCGGCAAGCATGAAGCGCGCGGGATACGAGAGACTCATCGCGGCGCGCGCGATCGTCACGACCCCGTCCTCCATCGGCTGGCGCAGCACCTCGAGGACGTTCTTGCGGAACTCGGGGAGCTCATCGAGAAACAGCACGCCCCCGTGCGCGAGACTCACTTCCCCCGGCCGCGGATATGATCCCCCTCCGATCAAACCGGCGTCCGAGATCGTGTGATGCGGCGCCCGAAACGGCCGCCGCGCGACGAGCGACTCTCCGACAGCCAGCGTCCCCGCGACCGAATGGATCTTCGTCGTCTCGAGCGCCTCGTCGAGGCTCATCCTGGGAAGAATCGTGGGCAGTCGGCGCGCGAAGTCGAATCCGTCGATGCGATAGTCGAGACCGTCGCTCGGGAGCGCCGGCCGGGCGATCTGGTGGTCGTGATGTCCAACGGCGGCTTCGGGGGCATTCACGCGAAGCTGCTGAAGGCGTTCGGGTGAGTACGGGCTCGTCGTCGTATCGGATCATCCCGGCTGGAGACGCGGCGCTGGTGGTCGAGTTCGAGGAGCGCATCGATCCTGAGGTCAACGGGCGTGTCGTGGCTCTTGCTCGCGCCCTGCAGACGACGCCGGTCAATGGCGTGAGGGATGTGGTCCCT
>JBGPIJ010000053.1:0-12874 GCA_041484865.1 Gemmatimonadota bacterium | reverse complement strand
CACCACCGAGTCGCTCGAGCAGGCGATGGCGCGGGCCGGCGGGGCTGCCGGCAACAAGGGCTACGAAGCCACCGCGGCGGCGCTCGCCACGGCCGGGGTCCTGGCACAGCTGACGCGTGCAGCGGCCCGAGACTAAGGCGCGGGCTCGGGCCCTCCAGCTGCTGTACGCGTGGGACATGTCGGGGCGGCCCTCGCTCAAGACGGTCGTCGCGCGCGTTGGCCGCATGGGCGAAGGCGTCCCTCGCCCCGACCGCGGCGCCGATCTCGCCGCGCTGGCGATCGCAGGCCTGCGCGAGTTCGATCGCCGCATTGAGGACGCGACGGAGCACTGGCGCATCGAGCGGGTGGGCGTCGTGGAGCGCAACCTGCTCCGCCTCGCGCTCGGCGAGCTTGCCGAAGGTGTCACCCCGCCACGGGTCGTCATCGACGAGGCGGTCAAGTTGGCGCAATGGTTCGCCGGGGCCAAGGCGCCCGGGTTCGTGAACGGCGTGCTCGACGCGATCGCTCGCGAGCTCGGCGTGATGTGAGAATCCTGCTCGTCAACTGGAACGATCGCGAGAATCCGCACGCCGGTGGAGCGGAGATCCACCTGCACGAGATTTTCGGCCGGCTGGCCGCGCGCGGGCACGAGATCGACCTGGTGACGAGCGGATGGCGCGGGAGCGCGCCGGCCGTCGTGCTCGACGGGATGCACGTCCGCCGGTTCGGGGGCCGGCACACATTCGCGCTGCGGGCGCGGTCCGCCGTCCGCGCCCTGCTGGCCGAGCGCCCCTATGACGTCGTCGTCGAGGACGTCAACAAGCTGCCGCTGTATCTCTGCCGGCTCACGACGCTGCCGTTTTGCGCCATCGTCCCCCACCTGTTTGGAACGACGGCGTTTCTCGAGGCAAACTGGGCGGTGGCCGGGATGGTCTGGGCGGCGGAGCGGCCCTTCGCCCGCGGCTATCGGCGCGCGGCGTTTCATGCGATCTCCGAAAGCACGCGGGACGACCTGGTCCGGCGGGGAGTGCCCCCGGATCGGATCGAAGTGATTTATCCAGGCGTGGATGCGACCTGGTACTGCCCCGATAGCGGCACGCCTCGCTCCGAGCGGCCTACGTTCTTGTACCTGGGGCGCTTGAAGCGTTATAAAGGAGTGGATATCGCCCTCCGGGCCCTGGCGTTGGCGCGCGGGGCACGGCCGGACCTTGTGCTCGAGGTCGCGGGCCAGGGCGACGATCGGGCGCGGCTCGAACGCCTGGCCCGCACGCTCGGGATCGCCGACGCGACGCGGTTCCTGGGGTTCGTGACCGCCGAAGAAAAGCGCCGGCTCATGCGCCGGGCGTGGGCAATGGTGTTTCCCAGCCCGAAGGAGGGGTGGGGAATCTCGAACGTCGAGGCGGCCGCCTGCGGCACGCCGGCGCTCGCGTCGGACAGCCCGGGCCTGCGCGAGTCGGTTCGCCACGGGGAGACCGGCTTCCTGGTGCCCCATGGCGACGCGCCGGCGCTCGCGGCGCGGATACTCGAGCTGGCTCGCGATCCCGGCCTCGTGACGCGGCTCGGCCGGGCGGCTCGAGCGTTCGCGACGGGGCTGTCGTGGGACCATGCGGCGCGCGCCACCGAGGCGCATCTGCAGCGTATCGTTCTCGGGGCCCGAGGAGGGGGAGGCTCACCGTGCGTATCACCGTCACCGCGCGCCACTGCGAGATTCCCGACGAGCTGCGGAAGCGCGCCCGGGAGGTGGTGCAGCGGCTCGAGAAGGTCGCGGCCCGCTCGCTCGAAGCCCGGGTGGTCTTCGACACCAATCACCAGGGCAAGACCGTCGAAGTGCGCCTCTATCGGCCGCAGGGGCGGGTACACATCGCGACCGGCAGCGCCACCGATCACCGCTCCGCGCTCGATCGGGCCGTGGCCAAGGTGCGACGGCAGATCGACAAGCGCCCGGCGCGGAGGGTCCGGTAATGCCGCCCAAGGTCAGGGAGTTGCTCGAGCGCAAAAAGGACCTGCTCCAGCTCGAGGCGCTCACCGGCGACGTCGGCCTCGATCGGGTCATGACGACGCCGGAGGCCTCGAGCCCCGGGCTCGTCCTCGCGGGCTACACCAAGCGATTCGCCCAGAACCGGATCCACGTCCTGGGTCAGACCGAGATCACCTATCTCGCCTCGCTCGACGCCGCGGCCCTCCGGCACTCGCTCGAGACGTTCTTCACGTTCGACGTCCCGTGCGTCGTGATCACGAAAGGACAGGAGCCGCCGGCCGAGCTGCTCGAGCTCGCGCAGGTCAAGGGCGTGGCCGTGATCCGCACGCGCCTCAAGACATCCGAGTTCTTCCGGCGCTTGAAGCCGTTTCTCGACGAATCGTTCGCGCCGACCACGACGTTCCACGGCTCGCTCGCGGACGTGTTCGGGGTGGGGCTGTTGTTCGTGGGCCGTTCGGGGATCGGCAAGAGCGAGTGCGTGCTGGACCTGGTCGAGCGCGGCCACCGGCTGGTGGCGGACGACGTCGTCCACATCAGCCGCCGCGGTAACGACGTGCTGATCGGGCGGGGCCACGAGCTCGCCCGGCACTACATGGAGATCCGCGGCATCGGGCTCATCGACATCCAGGCGCTCTTCGGGGTGCGGGCCGTGCGTCAGCAGAAGCGGATCGAGGTGGTCGTGCAGCTGGCTGATTGGGACGCGTCGCGCGAATACGACCGCACCGGCCTCGACCAGGAGAAGACCGAGATCCTCGAGGTCACCGTGCCGCGCGTGACCGTGCCCCTCAACCCGGGCAAGAATCTGACGGTGATCTGCGAAGTGGTCGCGATGAACCATCTGTTGCGCTATAGCGGGGTCGACTCGGCCAAGCGCTTCAACGAACGGCTGCTGCAGCGCATGGCGGAGCGGCGCGAGCTCAAGGAATACCTGGAAGAGGATTATGAGTGAGCCGCTGCGCGGCGTGATCGTCTCTCATGCGGGCGTCGCCCAGGCCCTCATCGCCGCCGTCGCAAGCATCAGCGGCGTGACGGATGCGCTCCTGCCGGTGAGCAACGATGGCTGCGATCGCCAGGCGCTGTTTCGGATGCTGGCGGAGGCCGTGGGCGAGAATCCCGCGGTGTTGTTCATCGATCTACCGGGTGGTTCCTGTCTCACCGGCGCCATCTCGTATGCCCGCGGCCGCACCGACCTTGCGGTCGTGACCGGGGTGAACCTCGCCATGCTGCTCGATTTCGTGTTTCATCGCGATCTCGCGCCGGCCGCCGCCGCCGAGCGCGCCGCCGCGGCGGGCAGCCGGGCCATCCGCACGCCGGCGGCATGATCGGGTTGGTGCGGGTGGACGATCGGCTGATTCACGGGCAGGTGGTCGTGGGCTGGGGGCAGCCGCTGCACGTGGGATTTATCGTGCTCGTCGACGACGCGGTGCGCGCGAGCGCCTGGGAACAGGATCTCTATCGCATGGGTGTGCCGCCACACATCGAAGTGAGCTTCGCCTCCGTCGCGGAAGCGGTGGCGCAGTTCTCATGCTGGGAGCAGGACCCGCGCGTCGGCATCGTCCTCACGGCCGACGTGGCGACGCTCGTCGCGCTGGCTGAGAACGGCCAGCGGGTGAAGCGCGTCAATCTCGGCGGCATCCATCACCGGCCCGGCCGTACGGAGCGCCTGCGGTTCGTGTACTTGAGCGACGTGGAGGCGGAGCAGCTGCGGCTGCTCGCGGCGCGCGGGATCGACGTCACCGCGCAGGACGTGCCCACCGCGCGGCCGGTCCCCCTGGCGGAATTCACATGACCCTCGAGGTCTGGGCGATGTTGCTCGGCTGGGGCGTGCTCGTCGGGCTGGATCTCGCGAGCGTCCCTCAGGTGATGATCGCGCGGCCGCTCGTGGCCGGGTGCGTGGCCGGCGCCCTCCTGGGCGACATCCCCACCGGACTCTGGCTCGGGGTGCTGTTCGAGCTGCTGCAGCACGATATCCTGCCGCTCGGTGCCGTGCGCTATCCGGAATACGGGCCTGCGACGATCGTGGCGGTGAGCACGGCGCACGCCGCTACCGGGCCGCTCGGGGTGGCGCTTGGCGCCGTCGTGGGCCTGTTTACCGCGCTGCTCGGTGGCGTGAGCATCAACCTGGTCCGGCGCCTCAACACGCGCGCCGTGCAGCAGGCGACCCGCGCGCTCGAAGCGGGCAACGCGGCCGTCCTCGTGCGCCTCCACGTCGAGGGCATCGGGCGCGACGCCGTGCGCGCGGCTCTCGTGACGGCCACCGGGCTGCTGCTCGCCGGGGTGGTGCACGAGCTGCGGCGCCATACGCTGAGCGCGCGCGGCGCGTTGCTCGTCGCGGCCGCCGCGACGGGTGTGGCGATCGCGGCGGGCATGGCGGGGACGGTTCGTCTCGTTGGACGGGGACCGCAACTGGGGTGGTTCGCGGCGGGGTTACTGGGCGGGATGGCGGGCGCGTGGCTCCGGTGACGCCGCCGCTCGGGCGCGTGCTGCTGCGCCTCTTCACGGTGCAAGGCTCGTGGAATTACGAGCGCATGCAAGGCATCGGCTTCGGGGTGGCCGAAGAGCCGCTGCTGCGCGACCTACCCGCCGGGGCGTATCCGAGGGCGCTGGCGCGGGGGGCGCACTTCTTCAATGCCCACCCATACCTGTGCGGTCTCGCCGTGGGCGCGGCGGCGCGGGCGGAGCACGACGGCACCACCGCCGACCAGGTGGAGCGGTTGCGCACCGCGCTGTGCGGCCCCCTCGGCTCGATCGGCGATCAGCTCGTCTGGGCGGGATGGCTGCCCTTCAACTCGGGGTTGGCGCTCGTGGGCGTGGCGTTCGGGCTCGGCTGGTCGGCGGTCGTCGGGTTCCTTATCCTGTACAACCTCGGCCACCTGCTGCTGCGCTGGTGGGCGCTCCGTGCCGGTTGGGCGTCCGGGGTCGACGTCGGGGCGGCGCTGCGCCATCCGGCGTTGCTGGGCGCCGCCGCCCTGGTCCGCCCCGCCATGGCATTCGCCATGGGGGCGGCATTGCCGCTCGCCACGGGGTATCTCGCGCGCCCGTTCCCGGGATGGGCCCGCACGGTCGTCGCCGGCGTCGCCGCCGCCGGACTGCTGCTCCTGCGGTGGCGCCGCCTTTCGCTCACGGGCCTGCGCTTTGCGCTCGGCGTCGTCGCGCTGGCCCTCGCGGTGGCCTGGGTATGGCAATGATCGAGCGGGAAGTGCGCATCGTGAACCCGCTCGGGATGCACGCCCGGCCGGCGGCGGAGTTCGTGAAGGTGGCGACCCGCTTCCGGGCCAAGGTCGAGGCCCGCAAGGACGAGCTGGCGGTTAACGGCAAGAGCATCATGGGCGTCATGATGCTGGCCGCGGAATGCGGCTCATCGCTGACGATCCGGACCGACGGCGACGACGCACTGGAAGCGATGGAGGCGCTGGCGGCCCTCGTGGCCCGCGGGTTCAACGAGATGGACATGCCGGAGGAAGACATCGCGTGAGCGAACGGCTCCTCAGGGGCATCGGTGTGTCGCCGGGGATCGCCATCGGCCCCGCGCTGGTCGTGCGGCTGAATGTGCCGGAGGTCCCCGCGCGCGTCGTGCCGCGCTCGCAGGTCAACAAGGAAGTGCGTCGCCTGCGCGCGGCGGTGAGCGACGTCAAGCGTCATCTCCTCGACCTCAAGTCGCGGGCGCAGGACCGTGCCGGCGTCGACGAGGCGCGCATCTTCGAGGCGCAAATCATGATGCTCGAGGACAAGGAGTTCCTCCGCGGCGTCGAGGAGCTGATCCGCGAGAACCATCTCGCGGCGGAGAAGGCGTATGAATTCAAGACGCTCGAGGTGCGCGACCTGTGGAGCGCGACGGGGAGCGCGCGCCTCGTGGACAAGCTCGTCGACCTGAACGGCGTCACGACGCGCGTGCTGGAGCATCTGCTGCACCGGGGCGCGGACGCGCTGTGGGACGGGCTGCTCGAGCCGTGCGTGATCGTGGCGCGCGAGATCGCCCCGGGCCTCACCGTACAGCTGCCGCGCGACCGCGTGATCGGGCTCGTGAGCGAGCAGGGTACGCGAACGTCACACGCCGCGATCCTCGCGCATTCGATGGGCATCCCCGCGGTCATGGGCCTCCCTGACGCCGTCGAGCGCATCGCGTCCGGCTCCATGGTGGTGATCGACGGGACCCGCGGGACCGTGTTGCTCAAGCCCACCGCATCCGAGATCGCCGAGGCGCGCGAGGGCGAGACGCGCCGCCGCGCGCTCGAAGCGCAGCTCGAGGAGGTGGTGGACCTGCCCGCCGTCACGAGCGACGGCGTCCAGGTGGTGTTGCGCGGCAACGTGGACCTGCCGGAGGAAATCCGCGCGGCGCAGCTGCACCGCGCGGCGGGTGTCGGCCTGCTGCGCACCGAGTTCCTGATTGCCGGGCGGAGCGCGATGCCGTCCGAAGACGAGCAGGCGGCCTACTTCCGGCGCGTGGGTGAGGCGTTCCCGGGGGAGCCGATCGTGGTGCGCACCTACGATCTTGGCGGCGACAAGCTCCCGCCGCCATTCGCGGCTCCGGTCGAGGCGAATCCGTTCTTGGGGTGGCGCGCCATTCGCGTCTGTCTCGACCTTCCCGAGCTGCTGCGCGGGCAGGTCCGCGCCGCGCTGCGCGCGGCGGCGCGCGCCGACATCCGGCTGATGCTGCCTCTCATCACGCGGCTCGACGAGATTGACCGCACGCGGGCCATCATGATGGAGGAAGGCGAGCGGCTCGCCGCGCAGGGGATCGAAGCGGCGCGCATCCTTCCCCTGGGTGTCATGATCGAGACGCCGGCGGCAGCGGTGCTCGCCGATCGGATCGCGGCGGAGAGCGATTTCCTGAGCGTCGGCACCAACGACCTGACGCAGTACACGCTCGTCGTCGATCGCGGCAACGTGCGACTCGCCGATCGGTTCATGCCCCACGATCCGAGTGTGTTGCGATTCCTCCACATGATCGTCGATGCGGCGCGTGCCGCCCGCAAACCTGTGAGCGTGTGCGGCGAGATGGCGTCCGAGCCGATGATGGCATTCCTCTTGCTGGGTCTCGGCTACGAAACGCTCTCGGTCGCTCCGCCGGCGCTACCGCTCGTCAAGTGGATTGTGCGACAGGTGAGCGCGGCGCGCGCGCGCGCGGCCGCGCGCGCCGCGCTCGACGCGCGCGTCGCCGCCGACGTGCTCGAAGTCCTTCGGCTCGCGCTCGCGGAAGCCGTCGACCTCAAACTGCTCGATCCCGACGCGCGGTTGCCCGCTGGACGGCTGCCCGCTAGGTTGAAAGCCTAACCCCGAAAGCCCTAAGGTCATGCCCGGACAACGGCACGTCTTCACCTCCGAGTCGGTGACGGAAGGGCATCCCGACAAGATCGCCGATCAGATTTCCGACGCAGTGCTCGACGCCATCCTCGCCGCGGATCCCGGCGCGCGGGTCGCGTGCGAGACGCTCGTCACGACGGGGATGGCGCTCGTGGCGGGTGAAATCACCACCTCCACCTACGTCCACATCCCCGATATCGTCCGTGGGACGATCAGCGCGATCGGCTACACCGACGCCAACTTCGGCTTCGACGCGCAGACCTGCGCCATCCTCACCACCATCGACCGCCAGTCCGCCGACATCGCCATGGGCGTGGATAGCGGCGGCGCGGGCGATCAGGGGATGATGTTCGGCTACGCGACCGACGAGACACCCTCCCTGATGCCGCTGCCGATCGTGCTGGCGCACCGCCTCGCGGAGCGACTCGCAACCGTGCGTAAAGCGGGCGATCTCGCCTGGCTGCGGCCCGACGGGAAGACCCAGGTGAGCGTCGCGTACGAGGGCGGTCGGCCGGTGGAGGTGACCAAGGTCGTCATCTCGGCCCAGCACTCCGACAAGATCGGCAAGGAGGAGGTGCGGACCGGCGTGATTGCGTTGGTGGTGCGGCCGGTGCTGAGCGACGCGGGGTTCGAAGTCTCGGATGCGGACATTCTCGTGAACCCTACCGGACGCTTCGTCGTGGGCGGTCCGCAGGGAGACGCCGGCCTCACCGGGCGGAAGATCATCGTGGACACCTACGGCGGCATGGCGCGGCATGGCGGCGGCGCTTTCAGCGGCAAGGATCCGTCGAAGGTGGACCGCTCCGCGGCGTACGCGATGCGCTGGGTGGCGAAGAACATCGTCGCCGCGAACCTCGCGCAACGCTGTGAGGTGCAGGTCGCCTACGCCATCGGCGTGGCGGAGCCGGTCTCCGTCATGGTGGAAACATTCGGCACCAACACGGTGCCCGAGGCGGCGCTCGAGGACGCGGTGCGCGCGGTGTTCGACCTGCGCCCGCTCAAGATCATCGACGCGCTGAGCCTCCGGAATCCGATATACCGGCCGACGGCCGCCTACGGCCACTTCGGGCGCACCCCCGAACGCCGGCATTTCGTGGATGCGGACGTGGACAAAGAAGTCGAGTTCTTCACCTGGGAACGCGTCAATCGCGTCGAAGACCTTCGGCTCGCCGCGCAGCGCTCCTCCCACTACAAGACGAGCAAGGTGTCTCGATGAGCGTCGCCACCCCCGGCATCGCGTACGACGTCAAAGACCTGAGCCTGGCGGACGAGGGACGCCGTCGCACCGAATGGGCCGAGCGGTTCATGCCCGTGCTGCGTCAGCTCCGCGAGCGGTTCACGCGGGAACGGCCGCTCGCCGGCAAGCGGGTCTCGGCGTGCCTGCACGTCACCACCGAGACCGCGAATCTCGCTGTGACGCTCAAGGCGGGCGGCGCGGACGTCGCGCTGTGCGCCTCCAATCCGCTCTCGACCCAGGACGACGTGGCGGCGCACCTGGTGCGCGACCACGGCATCAAGGTGTTCGCCATCAAGGGCGAGGATCACGAGAGCTACTACGATCATATTCGCGCCGCGCTCGCCCATCGTCCCGATGTGACCATGGATGACGGGGCCGACCTGGTCAGCGCGCTGCACATGATCGCGTTGAACCGGTTGGACGATCTCGCTCCGCCGGTGCGGCGCTGGGTGGAGACGCTCTCCCCCGCGGATCGCAAGGCGGTCGCGACCGGGGTGCTGGGCTCGACCGAAGAAACCACGACGGGCGTCATCCGCCTCAAGGCGATGGCCAAGGACGGGGTGCTGCAATTCCCGGTCGTGGCGGTCAACGATTCCGATACGAAACACCTGTTCGACAACCGCTACGGCACCGGGCAGTCCACGCTCGACGGAATCGTGCGCGCCACGAACCTGCTGGTCGCCGGGAGCACGGTGGTGGTCGCGGGGTATGGATGGTGCGGCCGCGGATTCGCGTCGCGGGCGCGCGGCATGGGCGCGAATGTGATCGTGACGGAGATCGATCCGTTGAAGGCGCTCGAGGCTCAGATGGACGGCTATCGCGTCATGCCGATGCCGGAAGCGGCCCGCGTGGGCGACGTGTTCGTGACCCTCACGGGAAACGTCAACGTGATTCGGCTCGAGCACATGCGGGCGATGAAGGAAGGTGCCATGCTCGCCAATTCGGGGCACTTCAACGTGGAGATCGACCTCGCGGCGCTGAAGCAGGCGGCCACGGGACCCGTTGCCGTACGGGAGTTCGTGGACGAGTGGCGCCTCGACGGCAAGCGCATCTTCGTGTTGGCGGATGGCCGCCTGATCAACCTCGCGGCCGCCGAAGGGCACCCGGCCAGCGTGATGGACATGAGCTTCGCCAATCAGGCGTTGGCGGCGGAGTTCGTGGTGCAGCGCGGCAAGATGCTCGCCAAGGACGTCCATCGCATTCCGGCGGAGCTGGACCGCGAGATCGCCCGTCTCAAGCTGCAAAGCATGGGTGTCACGATCGACGTGCTCACGCCGGAGCAGCAGAAATACCTCGCCTCCTGGGACCTCGGTACCTGATCGGACTTGCGTGATCGAAGTACGGGTGGCTCACCTCGGGCTCGATCGGACGACCAATACCCCGGTCGTCATCCTGCAGGAACGGGAGGGAGAGCGGGTGCTGCCGATCTGGATCGGTCCCGCGGAGGCGAGCGCCATCGCGATGGAGCTCGCCGGCGTGAAATTCGCGCGGCCCCTGACGCATGACCTGTTGAAGCAGGTGATCGTGGGCCTGGGCGCGGACCTGCGGAAGGTCATCATTACCCAGGTGAAGGAGAACACCTATTACGCCGAGCTGCACGTGTACCGCGGGGACGCCGTGATTCAGATCGACGCCCGGCCCTCGGATTCGATCGCCATCGCCCTGCGCCTCAAGGCGCCCATCTTCACGAGCGAGAGCCTCCTCGCCCTCACGTCCGTGGATACGGGCGAGCCCTCGCCTTCCGGAGAACCCGGCGGAACGACGCCGCTGGACACCGACGCGCTCAAGACCTACCTGCAGAATCTCGATCCTGAAGACTTCGGCAAGTTCACGCCATAGCGCGCTCATCGCCCTCTGCCTGATGGGCGGAGGTGCGAGGCTGGGCGCGCAGCAGGTCGTGGTTTCCGGTCAGGTGCGGTACGGCCCGACCGCGACGCCGCTCGTCGGCGCCTGGGTCGTGCTGCACCGGGTTCAGATGCAGGGCCGGGGCGGTCCCATCGATTCCGTGCGCACCGGGGCCGCAGGGCGGTTTCGGCTGGTCATTGCCCGCGTCGACACCTCGGCGATGTACGTCGCGAGCAGCTGGCACGCCGGGATCGCGTACTTCTCGGAGCCTATCGTGACGACCCGGGGATCGACGGTGGGGCTCTCCCCGATCCTGGTCTACGACACCGCCTCGACCGGCCCTCCGATCCACCTCGCCCGCCGGCTCGTGACCATCGCGCTGCCGAGGAAGCAGGATGGGACGCGCGCGGCGCTCGAGCTGCTCGTGCTCGAGAACCCCGGCAAGGCCACCCGCGTCACGAACGACACGACGCGCCCAACGTGGGCGGGCGCGCTTCCGCGGGGAGTGGTCCAGTTCGAAGTCGGGCAGGGGGACATCTCGGGTGACGCCGTGGGCATTCGGGGGGACAGCGTGGTGGCAGTCGGTCCGATTCCACCGGGCGGCGACAAGCAGGTGAGCTATTCCTATATCCTTCCCGCCACGACGGACGAGATCGTGATTCCGATCGACCAGCCGACCGGGGAGTTCGATCTCCTGCTCGAGGATACGACCACCCAGGTGACGGCGTCCGGCGTCGAATCGGACGGCGTGCAGCCGGTCGAGCAGCGGCGGTTCGCCAGCTACCGCGTGCGCTCTCCCGCTCCCGGGACCACGGTGAAGCTCACGTTCTCGCGTCGCGGGTTCAGCGCGCAGTCGTTGATTCCGTACGTGATCGGGTTGCTCGCGGCGGCGCTCGTGGCGGGACTGGTGATTGCGTTGAGACGGAAGCCGTCATAGACTAGGACCGTCGTACAAATGCGAACGGGGATTCACGGAAGCCGGTGCAAGTCCGGCGCGGCCCCGCCACTGTAACGGGCACGTTGCTGCGGCTCATCGCCACTGGGAAACCGGGAAGGCGAGCCGCGAGCCCGAAGTCAGGAGACCTCTCCGTTCGCGCCACCTGGAAATTCCCTCGCGGGAGGGATGGTGGCGCTGCGCATTCGGCGCAGGCGCTTGCCCATCTCCGCACCGCCGGGGGTGGGCCTTTTCGTCATGCGCCGTCGGGCACATCGCCTTTCCCTCGCCGGCCTCGTCGCCGTCCTCGCTGCGTGCGGGGGAGGCGGGGCCGGCGCGCTCGTGGCGCCCGCCCGTCGCATCGTCTCCCTCTCTCCCGCCAGCACGGAGCTGTTGTTCGCGCTCGCCGCCGGGGACCGCGTCGTCGGGCGCACGACGTGGTGCGACTACCCCCCCGAAGCGCGAAGCGTGCCGAGTGTGGGGGACGGGCTCAATCCCAATCTCGAAGCGATTGTCGCGCGCCGCCCCGATCTCGTCGTGCTGTACCGCTCGCCGCTGAATGAAACGGCCGCTCGACAGCTCGGAACGCTCGGCATCGCGGCGGTCGTGCTGCCGCAGGACCGTCTCGAGGATCTCGCCGGCGCCGCCCGGGCGCTGGGCCGGCTGACCGGACGCGCGGCCGCCGGCGACTCGATCGCGGCGCGCCTCG
The DNA here is from genome assembly GCA_041484865.1 of Gemmatimonadota bacterium. GTDB lineage: Bacteria > Gemmatimonadota > Gemmatimonadetes > Gemmatimonadales > GWC2-71-9 > AG25. The sequence goes on along the minus strand of JBGPIJ010000053.1, from coordinate 888 downwards.
ACGCGCTCCTTGCCGCGCCGCCGCCCGATCTGCGGGTCACCCTGGCGTTCGTGGTCTGGGACAATCCGCTGATCGTGATCGGGGGAGAGAGCTACCTCGATCAGCTCACCGCGCTCGCCGGCGCGCGCAACGTGTTTCACGATCTCGCCGCGGCATCGAGCGTCGTCTCACTCGAAACGCTCGCCGTCCGCGATCCCGACGTCATCGTGACGCTGGCCGACAGCGCCCCGCCCCCCGGTCCCCCGAGCTTCGCCCGCCGGCGCGAATGGCAGGCGGTGCGCGCGGTACGCGCCGGCCGCTTCGTGGTGCTCGCGGGTTCGCTGTTCGGGCGGCCGTCCCCCCGGGCGGCGGTCGCCGTCGCCGAGATGCGGCGACTGCTTGGCGGAGCGCGCGCGCGATGAAATGGCTCGGCCTCGTCGTCGCCGCACTCGCGGCCCTCGCGCTCGCGGTGCTGCTCGGCCCCACGCACGTGACGTGGGGCAGCCCGGAGTCCCTCGAGATCATCCGCTCGATCCGCCTGCCCCGCGCGCTGCTCGCGTTCCTCGTTGGGGGGGCACTCGGAATCTCGGGCGCCGCGCTTCAGGCGCTGGTCCGCAACCCGCTCGCCGATCCCTTTCTTCTCGGCCTGTCGGGCGGGGCTGGGCTGGGCGCCGTGCTCGCGATCGCGGCCCATCCGAGCGGCGGGTGGGCGGTACCGCTTGCGGCCTTCGGGGGCGCCCTCACGGCGATGGCGCTCGTCTATCGCCTCGGGCTCATCGGCGGTGCGGAGCTCGACCCGCGCGTCTTGATCCTCGCGGGCGTGGCGGTGGGGGCGTTCGCCGGCGCGCTCACCACGGCGATCGTCTCCCTCGCCAACGCCGCCGAGCTCCGGAATGCGTTGCTCTGGCT
>JBGPIJ010000052.1:0-13066 GCA_041484865.1 Gemmatimonadota bacterium | reverse complement strand
CGGACGCTCACCTCTGCATGGCGACCGTGTACGAAGCGCAGCGCATGCCCCCCGACAGCCTCATCGCCGCCGCCCTGCGGGCCACGCGGGGGGACTCGCTCAACGCGCGAGCGTGGGAGACGATCGCCCGTGGGTACTTGACCAAGGCCGATACAGCCAAGGCGGTTGACGCCTTCACCCGCGAGCTCGGGGGCGATCCCCAGAACACACAGCTCCGCGTCGCCGTGGCGGAGCTGTTGCATCAGCAGAAGCAGTATCAGCGGGCGATCGCCGTGCTCGATGACGGACTCAGTCACAATCAAGACCAGAAACTGATCGCGCTGAAATCGCAGATCTGCATCGAAGGCCAGCTATGGCGGTGCGTGCTGGAGGGATTCAGGGGGGAGGCGGCGGCCGACAGCACCAAGCTCGGGGACTCGACGTTCGTCAAGGCGGCCATCGGGGCCGCGCAGCAGATCCCCGATACGCAGCAGATGCTGTACTTCTCGCGGGCGGCGGTGCGCCGGTTTCCGCGTTCCCCCGACTTCTGGAAGGTGCTGGGCAGCGCTTACCAGTTGAAGGGTCAGCCGGATTCCGCGCTGTGGGCCGAGAAACAGGCGCTGGCGGCGGATCCGAGCGACATAAACGCGAGCCTGCTCGTCGCCAAGGCGCTGGTGGACCGGGCCGTCTTTGACACCCTCGCGGCGAAGCGCCTGAAAGGCGACACGGCCGCGCTGCGCCGGCTGCGCGCGGCGTACGGCGTGCAGCTCGACTCCGCAACCCCGTATCTCACCAAGGCGATCGCGTCGTCCGATTCCCTCCAGCGCCTGTCGGCGGCGATCACCCTTCTGACGGGCGGCTCCAAGCTGGCGGGGGCGGCTGCGTACGACCGCGCCTACCCGTGGCTCGAGCAGGCACTGCAGCTCGTGGCGCAGCGCGGCCCGGAGGACACGCTCGGGGCGCGGCAGCAGATCCGCCTCCAAGCGAGCTTCTGGTACGGCGTCTCCTCGGTGCAGCCCCTCTTCACCGCGTACGGGACGATGGCGAAGTCGAAGGACTGCGGCCAGGCGAAAGCCGTCAACGACTGGATCGCGCGGGCAAAGCAGGCGTTGATTTACGGCGCGCGCATCCATCCGCCGACGGTGAACACAATGCTGCAGAACCTGGTGAAGATCGAGGCGATCATGCCGCAGGTGAAGAAACAATTCAAGTGTACGAACTTCTGAGTCATTGAATTGACTTTTGCCGCGGCCTATATTGCGGTCTTCCGTCGCAGGGGGTTGTAGCTCAGCTGGTTAGAGCGCCGGTCTGTCACACCGGAGGTCGCGGGTTCGAGCCCCGTCAGCCCCGCCTGAACCCGCGTCGCGGGACGAGATATCCGGCCCCGTCTGCCACGGCAGGCGGGGCTTTCGCTTTCACCGGAGGCATGCCCACGTCCACCTACCACATTCCCGTCCTGCAAGACGCGGTGGGCGCCTGGGCCGCGGGCGGTCACCGGACCGTGGATGCGACGGTCGGCGGCGGCGGCCACGCGGCGCTGCTGCGGGACGCGGGCGCCGAGATCCTCGCGGTGGACCGCGATCCCGATGCCATCGCGGCCGCGCGCGCCGTCCTGGGCGAGACGCACATCCGCTACTCGACCGGCCCGTTCGCCTCCGCCAAGGTGCTCGGCACGATTCAGACGTTCCGTCCCGATCGGATTCTGCTCGATCTGGGCGTTTCCTCCCACCAGCTCGATGCGGCCGACCGGGGGTTTACCTTTCGACCGGGCGCGCCGCTCGACATGCGCATGGGTCCGGGCGGCGTGACGGCGGGGGACGTCCTGAACACGTGGCCCGCCGAGCGCCTCGCCGAGTGCTTCCGGGATCTCGCCGACGAACGGCCGGCCACGGCCCGGCGCCTGGCGGCGAGCGTGCTCCGCCGGCGGACCCGCGCGCCGTTCGCCACGAGCGATGATTTCGTGAACGCGATCCGCGAAGTGCTGGGCGCCCGTTCGGGCCCCGGTGATTTCGCGCGTCTGTTTCAGGCCCTCCGGATCGTGGTCAATCAGGAGCTCGAGCAGCTCGAGCTCGGACTCCCCGCGCTGCGGGCGGCGCTCGTGCCCGGCGGGCGGATGGGGGTGATCACCTATCACTCCGGGGAGGATCGCATCGTCAAGCACGCGTTTCGCGATTGGGCGCGCTCCTGCGTCTGTCCACCGCGCCAGCCGGTGTGCACCTGCCGCGGAAAGCCGCTCGGCCGCGTGCTGACGCCGAAGGGGGTGCAACCGGGCGAGGACGAGGTCCGCGAGAACCCCCGCGCGCGCTCGGCGCGGTTTCGCGCTTTCCAGGTGAGTGATGACGGTTAAGGGGCGGCACTGGGCCGCGCTCTGGCTGCTCGCCTTCCTCGGCGCGGCGTGGATCGTGATCGCGCGTCAGACCTCGGCGATCCGCGCCGCGCGGGTGCTCGCGGCGGCCCGAGAGGAGCGCGCCGAGCTCGAAGGGCACCGGATCGATCTCGAGCGCCGCATTCGCGCGGCCCAGAGCCGGGCGGTGCTGGTGGGCCGCGCGCGCGACCAACTGGGCATGCGTCTCCCCACCGACACCGAGATCGTCCTGTTGCCGGCACCGGGCAACCGGCCGGAGTCCCGCTGACTCATGGCGAAGTTCGCGGTGCGCGCCCAGGTGATTCAGGTCGGCATGTTCCTCGCCCTGGCGGCGCTCCTAGGGCGCGCCGGGCAGGTGCAGCTGGTCCAGGGCACCCGGTGGTCCACCGAAGCCCGGGTCCAGCGGACGGAGCACATCGTGCTCGCGGCGCATCGCGGGACGCTGCTCGACCGCCACGGGATCGCGCTCGCCCGCTCGCAGGAGACCTATCATGTGGGCGTCGCGCCGAACGAGCTGCGGGATCCGGCGCGCGACGCGGCGTTCCTCGCCGAGCGCCTCCACGTCCCGCTCTCCGAGGTGCGGGACGCGCTGCGCAAGCACTATGCGTACTTCGCCGGTCCGTTCAGCGCGAGCGCCGTGCAGCCGCTCCGCGGCGCGCGCGGGGTGCACCTGGAGCCGGTGGCGAACCGGTTCTATCCGCGTCCCGAGCTGGCGCAGGCGGTGATCGGCCGGCTCGGCAACGATGGGCGGGGCTCGTCCGGGCTCGAGCTCGAGCTGGACAGCGTGCTGGCGGGGAAGCCCGGGTCGGCGGTCGTGTTGAAGGATCGCGCCGGGCGCGAGTATGCGTCCCCGGCCCGCGTGATCGCGGAGCCCGTGGCGGGCGCGGACGTCGTGCTCACGCTCGACGCCGAGCTCCAGGACATCGCCCAGCGGGCGCTCGACGACGCGTTGCGGCGCACGCAGGCCGAGGGCGGGGACGTCGTGATGCTCGACCCATCGAGCGGCGACGTGCTCGCCGTCGCCGCGCGGCGGCGTGACCGCGCCATCCGGCCGAGCGCGTTCACCGATGCCTTCGAGCCCGGCTCGATCGCCAAGATCTTCGCGGCCGCGGCCCTGCTCTCGGCCGACCTCGTGAAGCCGACCGAGCGCGTCTCGGGCGACGGCGGCCGCTACCGCCTCGGCCATCGCACCATCGTGGACGAGGAGCCGCTGCCGTCGTTCACGCTCGCCGACGCGATCCGCGTGTCGAGCAACATCGGCATCGTCAAGTTCGCCGCGCGGCTCGTCCCGGAGGCGCAGTACACGATGCTGCGCGCCTTCGGCCTCGGCGCGCCGACCGGAATCGAGTTTCCGGCCGAGGCGCCCGGGCGGCTGCGCCCGCCCGTCGAGTGGACGCGACCGAGTCCGGCGAGTCTCGCGATGGGCTACGAGCTCGCCGTGACGCCGATCCAGGTCGCCGCCGCCTACGGCGCGTTGGCCAACGACGGCGTGCTGCTGCAACCGACCCTCATTCGTGAGGTCCGCGGGCCGAGCGGCGCGGTCCTCTACGAGCATCGCCCCGAGCCGGTGCGTCGGGCGGTCACGCCCGCGGTGGCGCGCGCGTTGCGCGAGCTGCTGCGCGGGGTGGTGGAGCGGGGCACCGGAAGCGAGGCCGCGCTCGCGCACTTCAGCGTGGCGGCGAAGACCGGCACCGCCCGTCGCGTGGTGCGGGGTCGGTACGCGCCGGGCCAGTATACGGCGTCGTTCGCGGCGCTCTTCCCCGCCGATCGTCCCCAGGTCGTGCTCGTCGTGAAGATCGACGATCCCCGGAACGGCAGCTACTTCGCGGCGCAAACCGCGGCGCCCGTGACCCGCTCGATGCTCGAGCAGGCGCTGGCCGCGCGCGACGTGGCGCTCGACCGGACGCGCCTCTCGACCGCCGCTCCCCTCCCGCCGCCGCCCACCTTCGGGGATCCCGCCGGATCTGCCCCGTACGTGGTGAGCTGGCCGTACCGGCCCGATACCACGACCTCACCGGCGCGAACGCCGCGGCCCGTTCCCGACGTGCGCGGCCGCGATTTGCGGGAGGCCGTGCACGTGCTGCACCAGCGCGGCTTTCAGGTAGTGCTGCGGGGGTGGGGGACGCCGCAGCGCACGGCGCCGCCCGCGGGCGACTCGCTCCCGGCGGGCGCCGCGGTCGTCCTGTTCGCGGCGCCGAAGCCGTGACGCGGCTCGAGACGATCGTCGCGGCGCTCGACCGCGCCGGTCTCCTGGTGCCGGCGCCGTCCCCGAGCGCGTGGCCGGACATTGCGGGCCTCACCGCCGACACGCGAACGCTCCGCCCCGGGATGCTGTTCTGCGCGGTGCGCGGTGTGGCGGAGGATGGCCACCAATTTCTCGCCGACGCGGCCCGCGCCGGCGCCGTCGCCGCGCTGGTCGAGGAGCGCCAGCCCGGGCCGCTGCTACAGGTGCTCGTGCGGGACGGTCGGCGCGCCGCCGCGATCGCCGCCGAAACGTGGTTCGAGCGCCCGGCCGCCCGACTCGATCTGGTCGGCGTGACGGGAACGAACGGTAAGACGACCTCGGTCGTCCTCGCGCGGCACGTGCTGTCGGCGCTCGAGCCGACGGGCTCGATCGGCACGCTGGGCGCGTTCGGCCCCGCCGGAGAGCCGATTGCGAGCGAGGCGGGCAACCTCACGACTCCGGGGCCGATCGACCTGCAGGCGACGCTCGCGGCGCTGGTGACGAGCGGCGCCCGCGCTGCCGTCATGGAGGCTTCGTCGCACAGCCTCGATCAGGGACGCGTCGAGGGGCTCGCGTTTCGGGCCGCGATCTTCACGAACCTGACGCGCGATCACCTCGACTATCACAAGACGCTCGACGCGTATTTCGCGGCGAAGGCGAAGCTCATCGGCTATCTCGCCCCCGGCGGCATCGCGGTGGTGAACGCGGACGACACCGCCTGGCGGGCGCTGCCGAACGGCCATCGGCGGATCACCTTCGGCGAAGGCTCGGCCGACGTGGCCGCCCGAAATGTCGAGCTGGACGCGCGGGGCGCGACCTTCGACCTGGTCACGCCGGGCGGAAGCGCGCGCGTCGCGCTGCCGCTGCTCGGACGGTTCAACGTGAGCAATGCGCTCGGGGTCGCGGCATGCGCGACGGGGCTCGGCCTCGCGATCGACACGATCGCCGACCGGCTCACGCATGCGCCGCAGGTCCCCGGTCGCATGGAGCGCATTGCGTCCAAGCCCTGCATGATCCTCCGGGACTACGCCCATACGCCGGATGCGCTCGAGCGGGCGCTCGGCGCGGTGCGTCTCCTCACACGCGGCAGGGTGATCGTCATCTTCGGCGCGGGCGGCGAGCGCGACCGCGGCAAACGCGCTCCCATGGGCGCGATCGCGGTTCGGCTGGCGGACGTCGCCATCGCCACGTCCGACAATCCGCGCCGCGAAGATCCGGAGCGCATCCTCGACGAGGTCGAAGCGGGAATGGCCGGCGCACGCCATCATCGGGTCACCGACCGGCGCGCGGCGATCGCGCTCGCGCTGAGCCTGGCGCGGCCCGACGACACGATCGTGCTCGCGGGCAAGGGGCACGAGACGTATCAGGTGATCGGAACGGAAAAGCGCCCGTTTGACGAGCGACAGATCGTCCGCGAGCTGGGGGGGGGATAATGGGCGGTCAGCCGGTCGGGCGGTCAGGCGGTCGGGAGTGGACCAGCAGCGAGGTGGCGCAGGCGTTGAGCATCGCCGCCCCCGAGAGCGCGACCTACGCCGGCATCACGACGGACACCCGACGCCTGACACCCGGCAGCTTGTTCGTCGCCCTCAAGGGCGAGCGGTTCGACGCCCACGATTTTCTGGCGGCGGCGCAGGCCGGGGGCGCCGCCGCCGCTGTGGTACGCCGGGGCACCGCGGCGGTCCCCGGGCTGCCGGTGTTCGAGGTGGGCGACACGCTCGCCGCGCTCGGTCTGCTGGGGCGCGCACGGCGCCTCGAGTTGCCCGCGGGCAGTCCGGTCGTGGCGATCACGGGGTCGAGCGGCAAGACGACCACGAAGGAGATGATTCGGGCGGCGCTCGCGACGAAGTGGCGCGTGCACGCCACCTCCGGGAATCTGAACAATCTGATCGGCGTGCCGCTCACGCTGCTCGACGCGCCGCCGGACACTGAGGCGCTCGTGATCGAGGCCGGCGCGAGCATCCCGGGGGAGATCGCTCGGCTGCGCGAAATCATCGAGCCGACGATCGCGGTCGTGACGAACGTGAGCTACGCCCATGTCGAGGGGTTCGGCTCGCTCGCCGGGGTCATGCGTGAGAAGCTCGCCCTGGCCGAGGGGACGCCGCTCGCCGTCGTCGGCACCGAGCCACCCGAGCTGGCCCTCGAGGCGCGGCGGCGGACCCGCACGCTGGTCGCGGGCGGCGACCCCGCCGCCGATGTGCGTCCCGACAGCGTCTCCCTGGACGACGCCGGACACCCGATCATCCGCTGGGGCGGCGCCGTTGGGACGCTCTCCGTGGTCGGCGACCACCAGGTCGAGAACGCGATGCTCGCGCTCGCGGTGGCCCGGGAGACCGGGGTGGACCCCGCCCGGGCGCTCGCCGCGCTCGCGCACGTGCGGCTGCCGCCGGGACGCGGCAGCGTGCTCGAGGTGGGCGGGCTCACCGTGATCGACGATACCTACAACGCCAACCCGAGCTCGATGCATTGGGCCCTGCGGTTCGCGCACTGGCTGGCCAAACGGCGCGGGCGGCCCCTCGTCATCGTCGTCGGCTCGATGTTGGAATTGGGCGGGGAGAGTGCAAGATTGCACGCGGCCGCGGCCCGGGAGATCGTGGCGCTCGATCCGGCGCTGGTCGGCGCGGTGGGGGATTTCGTGCCCGCCTTCGCCGCCGTGGCGGGCGATTGGGGGCCCCGCCTGATCACGGCGCCGGACGCCGCGGCGCTCGGGCCCCGGCTGCGCGCCGCGCTCCGGGGAGACGAGATCGTTCTGCTCAAGGCATCGCGGGGAGTGGCGCTCGAGCGCGTGCTCTCGCACCTGACCTGAATCCGGGGGTCTCTTCGTGCTGTATCACCTGCTCGTGCCGCTCGCCAAGCGCCACATCGTCTTCAATCTCTTCAACTACATCACGTTCCGGGCGGCGGGGGCGACGGTGACGGCGTTGCTCGTCGCGTTCGTGTTCGGGCCGACCATCATCGAGTGGCTGCGCCGCCGGAAGGTGGGGCAGGTGATCCGCGCGGAGGGGCCGTCGAGTCATCAGGGCAAGCGGGGCACTCCCACGATGGGCGGGCTGATCATTATTCTCGCGACCGTCGTCCCGACGCTCTTGTGGGCCCGGCTCGACAGTCGCTACGTCGTGGTGGCCATCGTCGCGACGCTCTGGATGGGAGCGATCGGGTTGCTCGACGACTTCCTCAAGATCGTCCGGGCTGAGCCGCGTGGGCTCGTCGCGCGCTGGAAGCTCGTCGGACAGGTCTCGTTTAGTCTGGCGCTCGGACTGTTCCTGTTGTTCTGGCCGCTCGCCCCGAACCTCGACCCCGCGTCCACCCAGGTCCCGCTCTTCAAGTACTACTTGCTCGCCTTCTGGCCGCCGATCTACGTCCTGTTCGTCACCGTCGTGCTGACCGGCAGCTCGAATGCGGTGAACCTGACCGACGGTCTCGACGGGCTCGCGAGCGGACTGGCGGCGATCGCGGCGGGGGCGTTCGCGATCTTCGCCTACCTGTTCGGCCGTTTCGACGCCGCGAAGTATCTCGGTGTGTACTTCCTCCCAGGGGCGGGAGAGCTGACGGTATTCTGCGGGGCGCTGCTCGGCGCGGCGCTCGGATTCCTCTGGTTCAACGCCCATCCCGCGCAGGTCTTCATGGGTGATACCGGGGCGCTGGCCATCGGCGGGGCGCTCGGCACCGTGGCCATCATGCTCAAAGCGGAGTTCCTGCTGCTGATCGCGGGCGGCGTGTTCGCGGCCGAAGCGGTGTCCGTGCTGCTCCAGACGAGCGTGTACCGCTGGCGCCGGAAGCGGCATGGCAAAGCGTACGCGGACGCGCATCGCGTATTCCGCATGGCGCCGCTGCACCACCACTTCGAGAAGCTCGGCTGGGCGGAGCCGCTGGTGGTGATGCGGTTCTACATTCTCGGCGTGTTGTGCGCGGCGCTCGCGCTCGCCACGCTCAAGGTGCGATGATCCCGGACGCGTGGCGGCGGGGTGAAGTTGCGGTGGTGGGGCTCGGGAGGAGCGGCGTCGCCGCGACCCGGCTGCTCGCGACGCAGGGTGTCCGCGTGTATGCGAGCGATGCCACGGCGCAGGTCCCCGAGCGGGAGCCGGTCGCCGCGCTGCGCGCCCTTTCCGGCGTCGAGATCGAGCTCGGACGCCACGACCTCGCGCGCATCGCTCGCGCGAGCGCGGCGGTCGTGTCGCCCGGCGTGCCGCCCCAGGCGGCGCCGCTCGCCGCCGCTCGGGCGGCCGGGATCCCGATTGTGTCGGAGGTCGATCTGGCGTTCGCGGCGCTCGCGGGCCCGCGCGTCATCGCGATCACGGGGACCAACGGCAAGACGACGACCACCGCGCTCGTGAAGCATCTGCTGCTCGAGGCCGGGGTGCGGGCCGAGGCGGCCGGCAACATCGGGCGGCCGCTCGCGGACGTGGCGCTCGTCCCCGACTGCTACGAGTGGCTCGCCGTCGAAGTGTCCTCGTTTCAGCTGCACGACAGCCCGCACTTCGCGCCCGACATCGGCGTCCTGACGAACCTGGCCCCCGATCACCTGGATCGCTACGCCTCGGTCGAGGAGTATTACGCCGACAAGCGGCTGCTTTTCCGCAACGCAACCGACCGTCAGGTCTGGGTGCTGAACGGCGACGAGCCGGCGGTGCTCGATCTGGCGCGCGCGGCGCCCGGGCGGCGCGCGCTCTTTTCACTCGCGGGGCCCGCGGAGGGCTGGTACGACCGCGGGGCGGGCACGCTCCGGCTCGGCCGAGACGAGCTGGTGCGTCGCGAGGAGCTGAAGCTCCTGGGCGACCACAACGTCGCCAACGCGCTCGCGGCCGCGCTCGCGGTGCGGGAGACGGGAGTCGAGCCGGCCGCCATCGCGCGCGGCCTGCGTTCGTTCCGGGCGCTGCCCCACCGGCTCGAGCCGGTGCGTGAGGTCGACGGCGTCCTGTGGATCAACGATTCGAAGGCGACGAACATCGCGTCCACGGTCGTCGCCGTCGCAGCGATGGCTCGGCCGTTCGTGCTACTGCTCGGCGGCCGGCACAAGGGCGAGCCCTACACGCGTCTCGTCCCCCTGCTCGAGGGCCACTGCCGCGCGGTCGTCGCGTACGGCGAAGCCGGCGCCCGGATCGAGCACGATCTCGCGGGCCGGCTGCCGCTCGAGCGCGGCACCACGTTCGAGGACGTCGTCGGGCGCGCCCGTCACGCGGCGCGCGCGGGAGACGTCGTGCTGCTCTCTCCCGCGTGCTCGAGCTACGACATGTTCCAGAACTACGAAGAGCGGGGCGCGCGGTTCCGCACTCTCGTCGAGGCGATGTGATCGACCGTCGCTGGGAGACGCGCCTGCTTGTGCTGCTCACGGCGGCGCTCGTCGTCGTGGGGCTCGTTGCCGTGTACGGTGCGTCGAGTCTCGTGACCACGCCGGGAGGCGAGGTGGGCGCCGCGTTCGCGCTACGCCAGCTCGTCGGTGCCGTGGCGGGCGCGCTTTGCGCCGCGCTCTGCGCCCGCGCGGACTATCGCATGTGGCAGCGGGCGGCATGGCCGCTCCTCGCGGTCACCGTGCTCCTGCTGTTCATCCCGATCCTTCCCTTCACGCACGCGATCGCTCCCACGATCAACGGTGCGCGCCGCTGGGTGCAGCTCGGCGCCGTCACGCTCCAGCCCTCGGAGCTCGCCAAGTTCACCGTCGTCATCTGGACGGCGATGCTCGCGGCCAAGAAGGGAGACCAGATCCGCGCGTTCAAGCGCGGCGTGGTTCCGGTTTTGGTCGTCCTCGCGCCCGTGCTCGCGCTCATTTTCCTCGAGCCGAATCTCTCGATGGCGCTGCTCGTCGCCGTGCTCGCCGGCACGGTCCTGTTCGCCGCCGGCGCCCGGGTCGGGCACTTCCTCGCGCTCGCCGTCGCGGGAGCCCCGCTTGCGTTCGGCGCCGTGGCGAGCGCCCAGTACCGTCTCGCCCGGGTCCTCACGTTCCTGAATCCCGGCAGCGCTCCCACCGAAGCGACGTGGCAGGTGCACCAGTCACTCGTCGGGATCGGCGCGGGCAAGCTCTTCGGCGTGGGGCTGGGCCAGGGCCAGCAGAAACTCGGTTACCTGCCGTACGCCTACTCCGATTTCATCTTCTCGACCATCGGAGAGGAGTGGGGATTCCTCGGTGTCAGCGCGCTGTTGCTCCTCTTCGCCACGTTCCTGTGGCTTGGGTTCCGCATCGCGCGCTCGGCCCGGGATCCGTTCGGACAGCTGCTCGCGGTGGGATTGACCGGATCGATCGGCCTCTCCGCCCTGCTGCACGTGGGCGTCACGCTCGCGGTGCTGCCGGCGACCGGCGTCACCCTGCCGTTCATCTCCTATGGCCGCTCGAGCCTGTTCATGGCGCTCGTGATGACGGGCGTGCTGATCAGCATCGGGAAGGGAAGAGCGAGAGATTGAGCCCTTGGTGCGACGAACGTGAAATCGATTCCGCATTCCGCATTCCGAACTCCGCATTGGTGAAGGGGTGAAGGTCCTCATCGCAGGCGGGGGGACGGGGGGTCACCTCATGCCCGCGCTCGCGCTCGCCGGAGCGCTCCGCGAGTTGCGTCCCGACGTCGAGATCCTGCTCGTGGGAGCGGAGCGCGGCATCGAGCGCGACGTCCTTCCGCAGCACCCGTATCGGTACCGCCTGCTGCCGCTCGAGCCGTTGTATCGTCGCACCTGGTGGCGGAACATCCGCTGGTTACGAGTCGGATGGCGCCTGTGGCGCGAGGTCAACGATCTGCTCGACGTCGAGCGGCCCGATGTCGTCGTGAGCACCGGCGGCTACGCCGCGGGGCCGGTCGTGTGGTGCGCGCAGCGTCGCCGCATCCCGACCGCGCTCCAGGAGCAGAACGCGTTTCCCGGACTCACGACGCGCTGGCTCGCCCGACGCGCGCGACACGTGTATCTCGGACTCGACGCAGCCGTCACGCGGCTCCGGTCGGGACCGACGACCGAGGTATTCACCTTCGGCAATCCGATCCGGCCGCCGCCAAGAGAGGGAATCGATCGGGCCGCGAGCCGGCGCGACCTCGGCATCGACCCGGCGCGGCCGTGCGTGCTGGTGTTCGGCGGAAGTCAGGGCGCTCGCGCGCTGAACGACGCGTTGGCTGGCGCGCTCGCGGGGCGGCTGCTCGAGGGCGTGAGCGTGCTGTGGGGAACGGGGATCGCGCACGCCGCCGCGCTCGCGCACCATGCCGTGCCGGGCCGGGTGGTCGTGCGGGGATTCTTCGATCCCATCGCCGCCGCCTATGCCGCCGCCGATCTCGTCGTGTGTCGCGCGGGAGCGATGACGATCGCGGAGCTGTGCGCCTGGGGGAAGGCCAGTTTGCTGGTCCCGCTGCCGACTGCGGCGGCAGACCACCAGACCCACAACCTGCTGGCGCTGGCCAACGGCGGCGCGGCACTGTGGCTCGCCGAGGCGGACCTCAATTCGGAGTCACTCGGCCGCCTGGTGTCCGGGTTGGTCCACGACCGCGCGCGGCTCGAATCGATCGGCGCGCACGCCCGGGCTCGGGGTCACCCGGACGCCGCCCGGAGGATCGCCTCCGCCATTCTGACGCTTGGTCGAGACGACGGTTCGGAGCGGTCAACTCTTTCACAAGTTTCGTAGATTCGATATATTAGCCCACCACTAATGACCTTGTTTAGAGAGGGCGATCCCCGCCCGATTCACTTCATGGGTATCGGGGGAGCCGGGATGAGCGGCTTGGCGCTGCTGGCCAAGCAGCAGGGTCTCACGATAACAGGCTGTGATCAGGACCCCTCGGGCGCCGCCGATTTGGCAGCCTTGGGGGTGGAGGTATGGCGGGGGCACGATCCAGCCCATGTACACGGGGCTCGTGCTCTGATCGTGACCGCCGCGGTACCCGGAAAGCATCCGGAGCTCGAGCGAGCACGCGCCCAGGGCATTCCCGTGGTGAGGCGGGCCGACGCACTCAGCCAGGCCATTGCCGGAGGGGCCGTAGTGGGGGTCTCGGGAACGCATGGCAAGACGACCACCACGGTCATGATCACGGAGGCTCTGGCGGCCGCCGGGCGAAATCCTACGGGACTCGCCGGCGGCCGCGTCGCTCAGTGGCACGGGAATGCGCGCATTGGCGGGCGAGAGTTGTTCGTGGTGGAAGCCGACGAATTCGACCGCGCGTTTCTCGCGCTCGAGCCGACCGTTGCGGTGGTCAACAACGTCGAGGCCGACCACCTCGAGTGCTACGGAAGCCTCGAGGCCCTCGAGCAGGCGTTCGTCGATTTCGCGAAGGCGGCGCGTCGCGTGATCGTCGGAGCGGACGATCCCGGCGCGGTCCGGGTCGCCGAGGCGCTCACGGTGCCGGTCTGGCGGGTGGGCCTGGGGCAAACGGCGGATGTGCGGATTCTCGATCCCGTGCTTGAGCCGGGACGGTCGACGGCGCGCCTCAAGTTTCCGAATGGCCGCAACCTGCGCCTGTCCCTGGTCGTGCCCGGGTTGCACAACCTGCGCAACGCCGCCACCGCCTTGGCCGTGGTGCTGGCCGTGGACGGGG
>JBGPIJ010000051.1:0-13191 GCA_041484865.1 Gemmatimonadota bacterium | reverse complement strand
GCCGTCACCGACTTCAACCCTTCGCGGAAAATCGCCTGTGCCAGCACGGTCGCCGTCGTGGTGCCATCCCCCGCGAGATCCGACGTCTTGGTCGCCACTTCCTTCACCATCTGGGCGCCCATGTTCTCGATCGGGTCTTCCAGCTCGATCTCCTTGGCAACCGTGACGCCGTCCTTCGTGACGGTCGGGGCGCCGAACTTCTTGTCGATGACGACGTTCCGGCCCTTGGGGCCGAGCGTCACCTTCACCGCCTCTGCCAGCTGGTCCACGCCCCGCTTGAGTCGGGTGCGGGCCTCAGTATTGAACTCCAATTGCTTTGCAGCCATCTCCGGTTCCTCCTAAGCCTCAGGCAAGTTTCGCAATGACGTCTGCTTCTTTGATCAGGATGATCTCTTCGCCCCCAAGCTCCACCTGCGTGCCGCTGTATTTGCCGTAGACGACCCGGTCGCCGACCTTCAATTCCATCGGCACGACATCGCCCTTTTCCCGCCGACCCGGCCCCACGGCGATCACCTCTCCCTGAATCGGCTTCTCCTTCGCCGTGTCGGGGATGTAGAGACCGCCCTTCATCGTTTCGGTCTCCTCGAGAGGCTTGATCGCTACACGGTCGGCTAGGGGATGCACCTTGAGCTTGGACTTCGTTGCAGTTGCTGTTGCCATATCCCGAACCTCCACCTCGTCGCGTTGAGCTAACCAGTTGAACAACAACGCTGTTAGCACTCGACGATAGAGAGTGCTAAGCGACTGAGGGGGGAATCTCTCCCCATCACGAGCCGGTGTCAAGGGGACGATAGGCGTGCCGCCAGTGAGTCGGCTAGCTGCTGAGCGCGCGCCGCGGCCGTTTCGCCCAGCGAATCGAGGCGCACGGACACGGCCGCCACCACCACCCCGCTGCGCGTGTCGGCGAGCCGCGCGGCAAACCACGGCGTACGCGCGGGGCCATCGCCAAAGAATGTGAACGTGATGAGCGTCGCTGTGGGTGGCGCACCCCCGGCCACACGGCGCCGCACGGTGAAGCCCTTACGGGTGAGTGCCGTCGCCAGGTACTCGCTCACCGAGTCGCGCGATTCAATGAGGATGCGATATCCGGCGAGCGACGGGGGACGGTGGGCAAGACGACATGCGGCAAGCAGCGAGAACGACGACACGATACCACGTACGACGTTGCGACCTACCGACGTATGACGCTTCACGGAATCACCCGCCGCGCCCCCACCCACCGCGCCAGCCAGTAGGCCCCGTCGGGATCCTGCGTATTGAGACGCGACAGCTTCACGCCCACCGCCGAGCTGTGAATGAACTTCTCCTCTCCGACGTACATGCCGACGTGGGTCACACCAGCATTGGGACGCACCGAGAACAGCAGGATGTCGCCCGGCCGCAGCGCTTCGACCAGCGGCGTCACTTCGGCGCCGGCGGCCGCCTGATCCCGCCCCCGGCGCGCGAGCCGGATGCCGTGCTGCCCATACGCATACTGGATCAATCCCGAGCAATCGAAGCCGTTCTCCGCGGTCCCTCCCCACTGGTAGGGCGTGCCGAGCGCCTCGAGCGCGGTCTCGACCACGGCGGCCGCGTTGCCGGAGACGGTCGCGGGAGGCAAAATGCGGGGCGCGGGACGCGCGTTCGCATCGTTTCCGCCTCTCGTCTCCCGCCTCCCACTCCGGATCGAGATCCCCAGGGCCGCGCTGAGCCCTCGGCGCGCGCTCGAGCCCGGTCGCCAGAATCCGCGCGGGCCGCGATCCTCGAGACGGTATTGCGCTTCGACAGCGAGCCCGAGCCAGGGGATCGGCCGCCACTCGAGGCCGGTGCCCGCACTCCACAGGATCCCCAGCTCGTGCGTTGACGTGTCGGTCGAAAGGCCCAGCTCGGCCCCCGCCACGAGATAGGGTGCCAGCGTGGAGCGGCCGCGCAACGCCTGCAGCGAGTAGCCCGCGCCGTAGAAGGCGCGCCGGCGTCCCAGCGTGTCGTTCACGATGGCCGTGACGCTCAGGCCATGGGCGAAGCCGGCGCCGATCGGGGTGGTAGTCCGCAGTTCGTAGCTATACGCGCGATTGTCGTTGTACCACCGCCCTACCTGCAACTCGACGGCTCGACCCTGAGCGGCGAGAATCGCGGGGATCATGGCCAGGAGCGGGACCTGCAGCGAGCTACTCGGCGGCGGCAACGGCGCGGTGCTCTCCCGTGGCTGCGCGGGGAGCCATGTGGTGCGAGAGCAAATGGGGAACGCGCCGCATGAACCAGACCCAGCTCGCGATCGCGGCCAGACCACACAGGGCGGACACGGCGACGGCGACGACCAACATCGTGAGCGGGTGCGCGAACCCTACCGCGGCCAACGCACCTGCCCATAGTCCCACATACGACGCTCCCCATGCCAGGACCGGCGTGATCAACCAACCGCAGACGACGAGGAGATGAGCCAGCCAGCGGGGCACGTCGCCCCTCCCGGTTACGCGTTACGGGCGAGCGCGATCACACCGAGAGCGACGAGCGCCAGGGCGAGTCCGCCGCCTACGGCGAGCGGGAGGATGACTTGCGACGCGACCACGTGGGCCGCCGCCGCCAACACGATCGCTCCGACCACGCCCGGGGCAGCGGCGCGCACCACGCTGGCCGCGCCGCGTGTCGCCTGCTCGGCGATGCGCACACCCCCCATCCACGCCAGGAACGTCCCGAGGATCCACCACATCGGGAGGTACCACCAGGTGGAGCCGCCGCCGACGGCGTCCCAGGTCCAGGGGTAGGCGTGCGCCGGCCGCAGCACGGCGACGTCGATGACGGCGAAAACGACCGACCCCCAGAGACCGACCGCCGCAGCCCCCGCGATCCCCTCCACGTTGCGGGACGCGCACCAATAGCCGGGCAGAAACGCCGCCGCGAGCCCCGCCCCGAGCACGAGCACCGACTCCAGCACCGCGCGCACGCCGTCATTCGTGACGGACCTCGCGACGAGCACATAGAGGACCACCGCGCCGGCCGTGATGAGCCCAAGCTTCACCCCGCCGATGACGACGGTACGGAAGTCCGAGCGATCGGTCGTCGCCGGAACCACAGTCGCAGACATGCTCGCAGGTCTCCTGGATCGGGAAACGGGGACGCGGAACCCCCGCCAAATCTAAGGACGCACCGTCAACCGGCAAACACCACGAGCACCGCGGCATCCGTAAGCGCCCACGCCGCCAGCGCGCGGTACATGCCGCGTTGGTGCTGCGCCGGCGTCCAGGTCCGGTGGCGCCGATACCATGGCAGCAGTACCCCGAGCCAGGCGACGAGCGGCGCCACAAGGACGGCGGCTCGGGTGCCGGCACCGAGCATCGCCGCGGCCCACGCGAACATCAGAAACGCCACCAGCGTACCCGCGATCGCGATGACGAGGCTGGTGCGCATGCCGATGCGCAGCGCCAGGGTGCGGTCTCCCCGCCGGCGGTCTTCCTCAAACTGATAGAGCTGCGTGAGCGGGTACAGGCCGGCGAACAGCGGACAGAACGCGAGCAGCACGAGCCCGTGTCCGAAGTCGAGGGCGCGTCCGGTCGCGGCCCACCCGGCCAATGGGGTGAGGGTCCCGAAGCCCCACATGTTGATGAGCCAGTCGACCCCGGCAACCGCCTTGAAGCGGAACGGCGGCACCGAGTAGAGAATCGACAACACGAAACACACCAGATAGTCGAACCGGAACATCGGCGGCAGCGTGAGCGCGAACAGCTGTCCGGCGACGAGCAGCGCCACGCTGAAGGCGAGCAGATGCTCGGGCACCGGCGGCGGAGCCTTCAGGTAGCCGATGTCGCCCTCATCACGGTCGAAGGCGCTGTTGATTGCAAGCGTGCCGCCGTTCAAGAAGACCACCCAGATCACGAGTGCGGCGATCGCCTGGGGCAACGACGCCCCTCGCGCGACGCCCGCGAACCCCACGGCCAGCACGTATCCGATTGCCGTATGGGCGGCCATGATTCCCCACTCGGCGGGACGCGTGTGCAGCACATACGAAAAGAGGTCGCCGGGCAACAGCCGATACCCCAGTCGGCGCGGGGCGCTCGTGGCGCGGGCGTTTACCACTTGAGCCCGAGCGCGGCGGCCGCGAGCCGCAGACCGGTGAGCGTGAGATCGGGGTGTATCGACTCGATCTCGCGCGCGAGGGGGACGATGAGCGACGCGAGCCCGCCCGTCGCGATGGCACACGGCCTCGCCCCGTTCGGCCACTCCGCGCGAATGCGCCGCACCATGCCGTCCACGGCATCGGCCGTCCCCCACAACACGCCGGCGCGGATGCAGTCCTCGGTGCGACGGCCGATGACCCGCTCGGGCGGCGTGAGCTCCGTCGCGGGAAGCTTCGCCGTCTTCCGCACGAGCTCGTCGGACGCAGTGCGGATCCCGGGCATGATCACGCCACCGATGAAGCGCCCGTCGGCGGTGATGCAGTCGAAGGTGGTGGCGGTGCCGAAATCCACGACGATGGTGTCGCGGTGAAACAGCTGCGACGCGGCGAGCGTGTTGACGATCCGGTCGGCGCCGACCGTGAGCGGCTCGTCCACGTCGAGGCGGATCGGAAGCGGCGAGCGCCCGTCCACCACGGTGGGGCGAATGGTGGTCGCGCGCTCCACCGCGTCGCTCACGCTGTGCGTAACCTGGGGCACGACGGACGCGAGGATCGCCGCGCGCACCTCCTGGGTCGAGTGGCCGGCCTGGAGCAGGTACGACGTGATGGACGACGCCCACTCGTCGGGCGTGCGCAAGGCGGTCGTGGTCAATCGCCAGGAGGCGGCGAGCCGAGCCCCCTGGAAGAGACCGACCGTGGTTTCCGTGTTGCCGACGTCGAGGGCGAGCAGCATCGGCGGCTAAGATAGACGGGCGCCGCGGCGCCCGCCACGCGACTCACGCCAGCTCGACATGGCCGTCGCGCACGGCCGCAATCGCGCCATCGCATTCGACGAGGAGGGCGCCATCGGGTCGTATCCCGCGCGCGCGCCCCACCGCTGGTGCGCGCAGCGCCCGCCCCGCGAGCCAGTCACGCTCGGCAAACGCGCGGCATTCCGCTTCGACGAGGTGCGGCGCTCCCGCGACGATCACTCGGAGCGCCGGCACCAGCCGGTCGAGCACGTCCAGTCGCCGCACGGCGGGCAGGAGCTCGCTGAGGGCGAGGGCGCTCCCGGTCAGCTCCGGGGGACTGTCGTTGCAGACGTTCACTCCCACCCCGACGGCGAGCCATTGCAGCGCATTCCCCTGCCACCGGCCCTCGCACAGCGCCCCGGCCACCTTGCGGTCGTCGAGGAGGACGTCATTCGGCCATTTCACTCGCGCGCGGGGCGCACCGAGCAGCTCGTCCAGCGCGTCGGCGACGACGAGGCCGACCCGGAGCGAGAGCGTCGCGAGCTCGGTCTGGGGAGAGCGCACCAGCATGCTGAGCCACACGCCGCCCGGCGGTGACCGCCAGGTGCGGCCGTCGCGGCCGCGCCCCGCCGTCTGCTCCTCGGCGATCACCGTCACGCCGTGGGGCGCGCCGGCGGCGCCGAGCTCGTGCACTGCATCCATGGACGAGGGGAGGGAACGAAAGATCGCGACCTGAGGCACGCCCCAGCGTCTCGCCAGGAGCGGCGCGGGCGCGCCATCCAGAGTGACCGGGGCCATGCGCTCGCTAGGTGACCTTCCCCGCCACCAACGCGATCAACCCGAGCGCCATGGCTCCGTGCACCAGCACGGACAGCCGCTCGACACGACCAACGAGCAGGCGCGTCCCCACGGCGAGCAGCGCCAGGTCGGCGAACATCGCCACGAGAAAGTAGGCGACGCCGTAGCCGGCCCGCGCGGGCCAGATGAGGCTCGCGGGCACGAACGCGAGCGCCAGCACCCCGGTCACCGTCTCCAGACGCGAGCGCGGGCCAGGCTCGCGCTCCACGTCATCGATCAGCTCGCGCACCAGCTGGATCCACGCGGCGAGCGTCCAGGGGAGAATGCCGTCAGCCGGTCGGCCCGCGGCCAGCGCTCCGTACATCAACGGCAGTCCGGCAAGCGCGGCGCGGAGCAACCTCGCGGCATGCCCGCGCCGTCCCAGTGCGTGTACCGCCGCGAGCGCGCCGAACCCGGCGAGCCCCACGGCCACGGCCCCACCACCCACGAGCATCGCCGCCACCGTGCCGACGACCACCCCCAAGAAGACGAACAAATCACCGCCGGGCGCACCCACCGCCGTGCCCGCCGTCGCGTAGCAGAAGGCGGCGAGCGCCGCCCACCAGACCAGCGGCGGCGTCGCAAGCTGGCCGCCGGCGATCCACCCGCCCGCGAGCACGAGCAGCGGGACGAGCAGCCGGGATGGCCCGAGCCGCCGCACGTCAGCCATGCAGCGTTTCCTCGTAGAGGGCCTCGTACAACGGCACAATCTGGTCGTCCGAGAAGGTGAGCGCGCGAGCGGCCGCGGCGCTGCGCATCCCCGCAAGCCGCGCCGGGGTGGCGAGAATGGCCTTCGCTTCCGCGGCCATCGTCTCCACCGCTCCGACGGGGGCCAGGAACCCGGTCTGGCCGTGTACCACGACCTCCGGCAGGCCACCCACCGCGGAGGCGATCACCGGGACGCCGCAGGCCATCGCCTCCAGCGCCGCGAGGCCGAATGACTCGGTCTCCGAAGGCAGGAGGAAGAGGTCGGCGCAGCGCAGCAGCTCGGCCACCTGGTCCACCTTGCCGAAGAAGCGGATGTCCTGCCGCAGGCCGAGACGGTCACACTCCTGCTCGGCGGCATCGCGCTCGGGGCCGTCGCCCACCAGCACGAGGGTGGCGGGCATCGCCTGCCGAACGCTGGCAAAGATCCGTATGACGTCACGCACGCGCTTCACCGGCCGGAAATTCGAGACGTGCATCAGGACCTTGTGCCCCGGCGGCGCGATCGCGTCGCGGCACGAGCCGTCGATGATCGGGTGGTATTCGGCAGGGGAAACAAAGTTGGGAATCACGCGCACGTCGCAACCCACGCACCCGAACGCGCGATACGTCTCGTCCCGGAGGTACTGCGACACGGCGGTGACCGCATCCGATTGCTCGATCGAGAATTTGGTCAGCGTGTAGTAGGACGGGTCCTGCCCCACGAGCGTGATGTCGGTCCCGTGGAGGGTCGTGACCACCTTGAGGTCCCGCTGCGGCTTGAGCATCTGTTTCGCCAGCCAGGCGGTGGTGGCGTGCGGGATGGCGTAGTGGACGTGCATGATCTCGAGATTTTCGCGCAGCGCCACCTCGTGCTGCTTCACGGCGAGCGCGAGGGCGTAGGGCGAGTGCTCGAACAGCGGGTAGTCGGCGGTGACGACCTCGTGAAAGGTGACGCGCTCGGCGAACCCCCGCAGCCGGAACGGGCTCGCGTACGAGATGAAATGGACGTCGTGGCCGCGCCGGGCGAGGTCGAGGCCCAACTCGGTCGCCACGGCGCCGGAACCGCCGTAAGTGGGATAGCAGGTGATGCCGATCCTCATATCACAACGCGGGAAACGGGAAGCGTCATGTCCCGCCACCGCTCGAGAATGCGAGCCGCAAGCGTCTCGGGAGCGGCCGCCGCGTCAAGGTCCCACACGCTTCCCTCCTTCCCGCTTCCCGCGTCCCGCAGTTGATGCCGAAACCACGTCTCCTGCCGCTTTGCGTAGCGGCGCGTCGCCCGGACAATGGCGTCACGCAGCTCGGGCGCCGGCAAGACGCCTTGGAGCATCGCCACAACCTCGCGATAGCCGATGCCGTCGAGCCCGGAGGCTTCCGCGGGAACGCCGCGTGCGAGCAGCGCCTCGACTTCGCCGACGAGCCCCGCGCCGAGCATCCGGTCCACCCGTTCGGCGATGCGCCGCGCGAGCGCCTCGCGCGGCAGCGTCAGGTGAATGTACCAGGGGCGCATCGTCCCGGTCTCCCGCGCTTCGCGCTGCCACCAGGACAACGGGCGTCCCGTGAGCAGCGCGATCTCGATCGCCCGCGCCGCCCGCTGCCGGCCGCCCCCAGCGAAGCGCCGATCGAGCCGCGCCGCCCAATGCGCGGCGCGCACCGCGGGGAGTCGCGCGGTCCACGCGCGCAGCGGCTCGCGCCGCGCGACGTCGAGGGGTGGCTCGCGAAACAGCCCCTCGGCCAGGGCTCGCACGTAGAACCCCGTACCCCCGACCACCAGCGGCTGCCGCCCTGCCCGGCGGATCTCCTCGATCCAACAGGCGGCGTCCTGCGCGAATCGCCCGGCGCTGTATCGCTCGCCCGGCTCGATCAGATCGATGCCGACGTGCGGGAGCTCCGCGAGCAGCCCGCCCGTGGGCTTCGCGGTGCCGATGTCGAGCCGCCGATAGACCTGGCGTGCATCCGCGGAGATGACCGTCACCGCTGCCAGTCTTCCGAGCTCCACGGCGACGGCGGTCTTGCCGACGCCCGTGGGACCGACGAGGACCGGGACGAGAGGACGGCGGTCTGTCATCGGGAAGAGGTCCGTCCAAACCGCCGTTCCAGCTCGTCCTTCGAGAGCTGGACGATCGTCGGCCTCCCGTGAACGTCGTGCGCGGGCAGCGTCGCGGTCAGGAGGCGCGCCACCAGCTCGCGCATTTCTTCCGTGTCGAGCCGCTGGCCTGCCTTGATCGCGGCGCGGCAGGCGAACGTCGCCGCGAAGCGCTCGAGCCGGTTCGCCCAACCGCCGAAGCGGTCTCCCGCGAGGTCCGCCACAAGCTCCTGGAGGCAGCGCGAGGCATCGAAGCGGGGATGCGGATTGGGTACGGTATGGACGATCACCGCGCGCCCGGAAAACGGCTCGACCTCGTACCCGACGCGCTGCAACAGCTGCCGGTGCCGCTCGATCGCATCGAGCTCCGGCGGCGTGAACTCGAGCGTGAGCGGCAAGAGGAGGCGCTGCGCGGGCGCACCGTCTCCCGTGAGCTGGCGCATCGCCGCCTCGTACAGCACGCGCTCGTGCGCCGAGTGCTGATCGATGATCGCGATCGCGGAGTCGCCCTGGAAGAGCACGTAGGTGTCGAAGACCTGTAAGAGCGACGGCGGTGTCGGGTGTCGGGTGTCGGGAGAGACTGCCTGCGATGGGAAGAAGTCGAGCGCCGCCCCGACACCGCCGTATGCATTCCCGACACCGCCGCCCGCAGGCCCGACTCCGCCGATCGGCGTTGCCGCTTCGAGCGGCGCGAGCGCTTGCCGCACGGCGTCTTCCACCACGTGCTCGACGAAAAACCTGTCGCGGAATCGCACCTCCAGCTTGGCCGGATGCACGTTGACGTCCACCGCATCGCCGGGAAGATCGAGGAACAGGAGGATCGAGGGCCGGTCCCCCGGCGCGATCGTCGATCGGTAACCCGATTCGGCCGCCCGCAGCATGAAGGGGTCGCGGATCGGCCGTCCGTGCACGAACACGTAGCCTTTGCGGCCCGCGGGCTTCGCCTGGGCCGGGCGCTGCACGAG
Organism: Gemmatimonadota bacterium; assembly: GCA_041484865.1. Classification (GTDB taxonomy): domain Bacteria; phylum Gemmatimonadota; class Gemmatimonadetes; order Gemmatimonadales; family GWC2-71-9; genus AG25. Next base: position 3,792 of record JBGPIJ010000051.1, on the reverse strand, counting down.
TCCGGTCACCGCGAGCGGGCCCTCGCGGTGCGAGACGGGGACGAGCGTGTCGGCGAAGGCGCGTCCCCACAGGGCCGATACCCGGTCGATCCGCCGGGCGGTTGCCGCCAGCTCGAGCATGACCCGATCATCGCTGGTGAGCGCGAACGCGACGTCGGGCCGCGACAGGGCGAGCGTCGTGACCACTTCGACGATGGCGCGCGTCTCCGTCGCCTGCGCGCGCAGGAACTTGCGGCGCGCCGGCGTATTGAAAAACAGTGCGCGGGTAGTCACCGTCGTGCCGCGCTGACGCACCGCTTCGTCGACCGCCTCGCGCTTCCCGCCTGCCACGCGGACGCGGGTTCCGGACCCGTCCTCGGCGGACGTCTCCAGTTCGAATCGCGACACGGACGCCACGGCGGGCAGCGCTTCACCCCGGAACCCGAACGTCGAGACCCCGATCAAGTCCTCGGCCGCGCGAATCTTGCTCGTCGCGTGCCGCGCCAGAGCGAGCTCCGCATCCGCGCGGCTCATTCCCTCCCCGTCATCGCTCACGCGGATGAGCGCTTTTCCGCCATCCTCGATGGCGACCCGGATGGTCCGGGCGCCCGCATCGAGGGCGTTCTCGATCAGCTCTTTCACGATCGAAGCGGGCCGCTCGACGACCTCGCCGGCGGCGATCTGGTCAGCGACCCGGTCTGCGAGAACGGCGATTTTCGCGCTCACAGCGGCACCACGGCGGACCTTTGGACCCAGCCGTGGATGCCGTCGGGGCGCGCCACCTCGAGCCAGCGGCCGTAGCGCCGCACCACGAGCACGGCGGCGCCGGCGTCGAGACTCGCGCCGGCGGAGGCACTCCCGTAGGGAGCCACTTGGACCGGAGTCGCGGCACCGATGACGACCGCCACGGGCCGGCGGCGGCCCCGCCATTCGGCGGTTCCGCACCACGCGGACACCACGGTGAGACTGGCGAGGAGCAGCGTGACAGGACGCCGGCGCCGGCTCAGGATCGCGGCCCACAATGAGATCCAACACAGCGCGGTGGCGATGGCCCATTCGGTCGGCGTGACGGGGCCGACCGCCAGCAGCTCCTCGCTGGCCTGATCCGGCTCGGGAATCGAGCGGCGCGCCCGTTCAATCGTCCCGTTCCGCGGGGCGAGCCGAGCCGCGAGCGTCCAGGCGGCCACGGCCTTGCCGTCTTCGCCAGCCCGGTACAGGGTGGCGCCGAGGTTGTACCAATGTGCCGGATCGCCTGGGTCCGCCGCGGCGCGGGCCGCGAACGAGTCGGACGCGGCGCGCAGCGCCCCCGCCCGGTACAGCGCCTCCGCATCCAATCGCTGCGCCTCGACCCCGCGGACGACAAACAGCGCGGCGCAGCCGATTACCGCCAGAAGCCGGCGGCGCCGCCTTCCACCCCCATCGCCGCGCTCGGCCCCAAGCGCGCGCAACACCTGCTCGAGCTCGGCCGCGAGCTCGGCGCCGTCGCCCACGCCGCGCGGTCCGTAGCGCGCGGCCCGCAACCGGTCGCGCAGCCGCATGACGTGGTCCGCGACCGCGCGCTCGATTCCCGCCGCCCGGAGGGCGCGCCCGAGACTGTCCCCATCCCGCGTCGTGAGATTGGGCACGTGGCTCGCGAGCAGCGTCTGGAATTGACGTTCCAGCATTCCCAGGCGCGACAGGGCGCGCGCCGCCGGCGTCGGCACGGCCGGGCCGGCGCGCCGGCGCCGCGCGAACGCCAGCAGCACGACGAGCGGCGGACCAGCCGCGATGGCCACCCACCCCCACGGGCCGAGCCAATCCGCCACGAACCCCGGCCACGAATCCCCCCCGCTCGGGAGCAGCGGCGGGAGAGCGCGGGACGCGTGCGGCTCCACGCCCGCCAGCACCGTCACCGACTGCGGCGCCGTGCGCGCGATGCCGTAGCGCCGCGCAGCCACGTCGTAGAACGCGTAGCGGATTTCGGGAAGCACGAAGGCTCCCGCGGAGTCCGAGACCACGAGATAGCTGAAGGTTTTCGTGCCCGCGACAAGACCGTCCTCCGGCTCGAGCGACACGTCCGTCTCGGCCGGGTACGCGCGGAACCCCGTCGGCCAGCGCAGCGCCGGCGCCGGCCACAGCGCCGCATTCCCGACTCCCCGCAACGTGGCGGACACGGTGACCGGCTCGCCCACCCGGATGTCCGGAGTCGCGACGGCGAGCGAGAGCGTGAATCCGCTGCCCTGCACGATTTCTTCGCCGCTCGGCCGCCCCGTCACGGGGGGTGCCAGGACCGCGATCGGCAGCGAATCGGTGTGCAGCGCATACCGCTCCTCGCGGCTGAAGATCGAAAACGACACGGGCACGCCGTACTCGACGGACGCCGGCGGAATCATGAGGCGCCCGGCCTCGAGGGGGAACACGACGCTGTGCACGACGTACAGATCCATCGCCCGTCCCCGCACCGGGTCGGACGCCACCGGCGTGTCGGGTCGCTCCTCGGGATACGCCCAGCCTCCGATCGGCACCGGAAGCGTGATCCGGGGCTGCCCGCGCAGGCGCAGACGCAGATCGCGCGGAAACCAGGCGGCGACGACGACGTCGAGCTGCTCTCCCACGGTTACCGTGTCCGCCGGCACGAGGATGGCCATGGACACCTGGTCGTTCCGCACCGGCGGGGGCGCGCGCTGTACCAGCGCGCGGGCGCGCGGGCTGAGCGCGGCTTCGGGCCCCACGGCCCGGTCGATGGTCACCGCAATCGCATGCGTCGCGACCTCCGCGATCCCCTGCCGCACGCGCACCGGTCCGATCACCGTGGCGCCGGGACGCTCCGCCCGCAGCGTCATTCGACGGGTGGTCGTGCGCACCGCGCCGGTCGTCTCGGCGACCGAGACGTTCGTGACCTCGCTCGTCTTCACGATCGCGAATCCGGCGAGCGACGGCGGCTGAAACACCACGGCGTCGGACCCGGACGTCCGCACGCGGATGGTGAGCGTGAGGAGGTCGCCGACGGTGAGCTTGGTGCGGTCCACGCCAGCGGTGGCGCGTGGCGCGCCGCCCTGAAGCAGCGCGAGCACCCAGAGGGCGACGATCACCAGTCTTTCACCGTCGGATCCACGGGCCGCCGGGTGCGTCCCGCCTGCTCGCGGCGGGTGCGCAGCTCCTCGCGACCAATGGACGCGAGGATCTGGTCGGCTTCGCCTTGGGACAGGCCGCCGACCCCCCGTCGCGACTCTCCCGTCGCAGCGCTCCCGTTGCCGCTCCCCTGCGGTGTCGCGCCTCCCCCGCCGCCCGACGGGGGCGGCGTGCCGTTGCCGCCACCGCCGCTACTCTTCCGCCGGATGGCAAGCTCGAGGTTCCATTTCGCGGCGGCATGGTTCGGCCGCAGCAGCAGCGCTTCGCGATAGGCGCGCGCCGCGTCGGAGAGATAGGCGTCCCGATGGACGCTGTCGGCCTGCGCGTCACGCAACGCGACGAGTCCCAGGTTGTAGAGGGCCCGGAAGCGCACGTCGGGATCGAGCGACGCGGCGGCGCGCGCCAGCGTCGCGCGCGCGGTGTCCCGGTCCCCCGCCGCGAGCGCCGCCGTCCCCGCGTTGTACCAGGCCGTGTCGTTCGACCGGTGGGCGGCAAGCTCGGTGAGATACGCCGCGCGGGCGCGGCGCTGCTGTCCGCGATCCCACGCGCGTTCCGCCGCGGTGCGGGGACGCGTCGAGTCCTGGGCGCGGGCCCGAGGCGCCGCGACGAGCAGCGCGAGCGAGAGCAGCGCTGCGGTCCGCCGCATCATCGCCTGGCTGAGGAGCAGCACGACGGCGGCGAACAGCGGGACCCATGCCCGCG
>JBGPIJ010000050.1:0-13262 GCA_041484865.1 Gemmatimonadota bacterium | reverse complement strand
CGACCTTCGACGACGCCTACCGCCAGGGCTATGGCGGTGGAGTCCAACTTTCCGGCCACAAGGTGAGCGTCGGCGGGGACTGGCGGCGGAGCACCGGCGGGACGGCGGGTGGCGCGGACTCTTACACTGGGACGTTCGGACTGGACCGGTTCACGCACCTCAACCTGGGCTTTTCGGCGCGGGCAACCTGGTATCAGAACCAGAACGACTCCACCTTCAACAACCCAGGCGCCAAGCGCACGAGCGGACAGCTCTATTCCGGGCGGCTAGGCCTCGATCCGGTGGGCCCGCTGCACATCGACTTCAACGGAGGCATCCGACGCGAGGACAATCCCAACACCACCACGATGCAGAACTCGGCGTGGTTCGGCGTGGACGTGGATGCGAGCGTCGCCCGCGCGTGGTTCGTGTCGTTCTCCGGACTGCGGCAGAAGGACCCCGCGAATCCGGGCACCATCGCCACGACCCAGGTGTACCTCAGCGTCACCTGGCGCTTCTAGATTCAGTCGATTTAGATCTGCGCAACGCCGCGAATGCGATGTACGCCAGCGTGCTGTCGATCCGGTCCTTTGTGAAGACAAGATGAAGGGCCCGTGGCCTGCATCACCGACCTATCACTAGGGGCGGCATTAACAAGGGGATCGTGAGCCCGACCCGAATCGCGTTGTGTGCTGTTCTGATCGCCTGGCCTGCCAGAGGGTTCACCCAGCAGGTCGTGACCCGGAATCCGCACGGGAAGCTCGCGGAGGAATGCGCGGTGTGCCACAGCCCCGAGGCGTGGACCCCGGCGCGTATCAGCTCGTCGTTCGATCACGCGAAGAAAGGCTTTGTGCTGGCCGGCGCGCACCGCCAGACGGCGTGCCGCTCCTGCCATGCGTCGCTCGACTTCCACGACGCCGCCCGCGACTGCGCCTCATGCCACCGCGACGTGCACCGCGGGGAGCTGGGCACGGACTGCGCGCGCTGCCATACCCCGCGGAGCTTTCTCGACCGCTCCTCGATGACGCGAGCGCACCAGTTGACCCGCTTCCCGCTCACGGGCACACACATCACGCTCGATTGCGAGAGCTGCCACACACCGGCGGCACAAGGCCAGATGACGTTCGTCAACGCCCCGGCGGAGTGCGTGGAGTGTCACCTGCCGCAGTACCAGAGCGCCAAGAACCCCGACCACGCCGGCGGGCAGTACCCGCGGGATTGCGGGCAGTGCCATCTGACGACGGTGTGGGCCAGCGCGCGGTTCAACCACGATGCCACGGGCTTCCCGCTGACCGGGATGCATGGCGCCGCCGCCTGCCAGCAGTGCCATGGCGACGGTATCTACGCCGGGAAGAGCCACGCGTGCGTCTCGTGTCACCTGCAGGACTACAACGGCACGACGAATCCGGTTCACGCGTCGGCGGGATTCCCGACGAGCTGCGAGACGTGCCACACGACCGCGGGGTGGACGGGCGCGTCGTTCAACCATACGTGGTTCCCGGTCCCGCACCGCACGGCGACGCAATGCAGCGACTGTCACCTGAACACGTCCAATTTCAGCGCGTTCGTGTGCACCAATTGCCACACGCAGGCGCAGACGGACCCGCACCATACGGGCGTGAGAGGCTACATCTGGAACAGCGCGAACTGCTACGCCTGCCACCGGAGCGGCCGGGCGGGGTGAGCCTCCGGCGACGGTGCGGAGCGGTGGTCGCGGGGTTCGCCGCGCTCTTCGCGGCGCGGGCCGCCGCGCAGCAGGTGGCGAGCCCGCGGGGGCCTGATTCGAGCGCGTCCCGCGTGGCGCACGTCACCTACCTCACAGGTGTCACCGCGTATCTCGATGCCGGACGCCTCGACGGGTTGCGCGACTCGGGCCGCGTCGAGGTGGTTCGCGGCGCGGTGACCATCGCGGTCTTGAGAGTGACGTTTCTTTCGTCGCACCGCGCCGCCTGCGACATCGTCACGTCCACGGCCCCGGTCGCCGTGGGTGACATCGCGCGCTTCATCCCCGTGGGAGCGCCGCGGGACTCGGCTGCCGCGCTGCCGGCGCGCGCGCCTACGCCGCCGCGCCGGGTGGCCGCGCACGATTTCCGGGGCCGGATCGGGGTCCAGTACCTCGTCGTAGGCCATATCGGGGGGACTGGAGGCTTCTCGCAACCCCAACTCGATCTGCGGCTCGATGGGCGCCCGCCCGCCGCATCGGTCGTTTCGCTCAGTCTGGACGTTCGGGCGCGGCGCACCTACACGATTCTCCCCGACGGCAGCGCGGTTACGGACGGGCGGACCCGCATCTATCAGGCCGCTGTGGCTCTGGGCGTGCCGGGCTCGCCGACGCGCGTCACACTCGGGCGGCAGAGCTCGGGCAACCTCGCCTCGATCGGCGTATTCGACGGGGGGATGTTCGAGATGAACCAGCGGGCGTGGAGCGTCGGTCTCTTCACCGGCACCGAGCCCGAGCCGCTGCAGCTCGCGTTCTCGAGCGCGATCACGCAGGCCGGCGTTTACGTGCAACGCCACAATGCGCCGGGGGGAGACACGCACTGGTCGCTCACACTCGGCGCGAGTGACTCCTACGACAACGGACAGGCGAACCGCGAGTTCGCCTACGCACAGGGGTCCTATCTCGGGCGCCGGCTCTCGGTCTTGATCACGCAGGAGGTTGACTACTACCGCGCATGGAAGCTCATGCCCGGGATGGACGCCGTTTCCCCTACGAGCACGTTCGCCATGCTGCGCTACCGCGCGTTGGGAAGCCTCACGTTCGATGCGGGCTTCGACAACCGCCGCAACGTCCGGCTGTACCGCGATGTGGTGAATCCGGCGACTGCGTTCGACGATGCCTTCCGCCAGGGCGTGTGGGGCGGCCTGTCGAGTCACTTTGGCCGTCTCCGTATCGGCGTTGACGCCCGGTCGTCGAGTGGCGGGGTGGCGGGGCGTGCCGACGCGTATACGCTGTCGTGGGGTGTGGAGCGGCTCACGCCGCTCGGTTTCACCCTCCGCGCGCGCAGTACTCGGTACGTCGGACCCGATCTCACCGGGTGGCTGCACTCGCTCGCGCTCAGCGCCGACCCCGGGCGCGTGCACGTCGAGCTGAACGGCGGGATGCGCCAGGAGCTCGATCCCACCGCCAACCCGGTCGCGCGGGTCTGGGCTACCTGGGTGGGAGGAGATGTGGACCTCGCCGTAGCCCGGTCGTGGTACATCATGCTCTCGGGCACGCGTGAGACGGGGGGATTCGAAGGGAACGATCAGGGTTACGCGGGAGTGAGCTTCCGGTTCTAGGTTTGGATGAAGAGCGCTTCACCTTCGCTTCAGAATCCCCCCGGCGTGATGGATCTATAGATCAGGCCATGGCTGCCGTATCACCCCTCCCGACCCCGGGGACTCCGACGCTCGAGGCCCAGGTGGTCTTCCACGCTCGTGCTCTCTCGAAGATCTACCACATGGGGGACGTGGAGGTCCACGCGCTGCGGGCCGTGGACCTTGATCTCTACCGTGGCGAGTTCGTCGTCATCCTCGGGCCGTCGGGGAGCGGCAAATCGACGCTGCTCAACATCCTGGGCGGGCTCGACGCGCCGACCTCAGGGAGCGTGCATTTCTTCGAGCACGACCTCACGGGCGCGCGCGAGCGTGATCTCACCCGCTTCCGGCGCGAGCACGTCGGGTTCGTGTTTCAGTTCTACAACCTCATTCCGAGCCTCACGGCGCGGGAGAACGTCGCGCTCGTGACCGAGATCGCCGAGCACCCGATGGAGCCGGCGGCCGCCCTTCGACTGGTCGGGCTCGGCGAGCGACTCGACCACTTCCCGGCCCAGCTCTCGGGCGGTGAGCAGCAGCGGGTCGCGATCGCTCGGGCGGTCGCGAAGCAGCCCGACGCGTTGTTGTGCGACGAGCCCACCGGTGCACTCGACTACGAAACCGGCAAGGTGGTGCTCGAGGTGCTGGAACAGGTCAACCGCGAGCTCGGCACGACCACGGCGATCATCACTCACAACGAGAGCATCGCCGCCATGGCGGACCGCGTGATCCGGCTGCGCAGCGGTCAGATCGCCGATGTACACCGCAACGAGCGGCGCGCCCACCCGGGGGAGCTGTCGTGGTGACGTGGCTTTCCGCGCTGGACCGCAAGCTCCTGCGGGACCTATGGCACCTGCGCGGCCAGGTCGCGGCCATCGGTGTCGTGGTGGCGTGCGGCGTGGCGACGGTCATGACGACACGGACCTCCTACACGTCGCTTCTCGTCTCCCGGGCCGCATATTACGCTGACTATCAGTTCGCGGACGTGTTCGCGCACGTGAAGCGGGCTCCCGAGACGCTGCGTGCACGGTTGCTCGAGATTCCGGGCGTCGCGGCCGCCGATACCCGTCTCGTGACGGAGGTGACGCTCGACGTCCCCGGTCTCGCCGAACCCGCGACCGGCCAGCTCGTATCGGTGCCCGAGCGCCGCCAGCCGATTCTGAACGACCTGCACTTACGGCGGGGACGCTGGCCCGAGCCGGGGCGCGGGAACGAGGTGATGGTGAGCGAGGCATTCGCCCAGGCGAACCGACTCGAGGTCGGCGGCACGGTCGGGGCCATCATCAATGGGCGGTGGCAACGCCTCCGGATTGTGGGTGTGGCGCTCTCGCCCGAATACGTCTACGAGGTCGCAGCTGGCGGCCTGCTTCCCGACAACAAGCGCTTCGGGGTCCTCTGGATGAGCCGGGAGGCGCTCGGTCCCGCGTTCGATATGGTGGGCGCGTTCAACGACGTATCCCTCAGGCTCGCCGCGGGCGCAGTGGAAGCGGATGTGATCGCTCGCGTGGACCGCCTGCTCGAGCGCTACGGCGGCCTGGGCGCGTACGGCCGGAGCGACCAGGTGTCAGCCCGGTTCCTATCCGACGAAATCGAGCAGAATCGCGTGTCGGGCACGCTCATTCCGGCGATCTTCCTCGGCATCGCCGCGTTCCTGCTGAACGTGGTGCTTGCCCGGCTCGTGAGCACCGAGCGAGAGCAGATCGGTGTCCTCAAGGCGTTCGGGTACAGCAACTGGGCCGTAGGATGGCACTACCTCAAGCTCGCGCTCGTGGCGCTCCTCATCGGCTGCGTGCTGGGAATCGCGCTGGGCCTGTGGTTCGCCTCGCAAACGATCGCGCGCTACGCGAATTACTATCGCTTTCCGACATTCCTGTTTCGGTTCGATTGGGTGGCCCTCGGGCTCGCCGTGCTCGTGACGCTCGTCGCCGCCCTCGTGGGCGCCGCGAGCGCGGTGCGCCGCGTGGTGACACTCCCCCCCGCGACGGCGATGCAGGCCGAGCCCCCGACCCACTTTCGGCCCGGCCTGCTTGAGCGCCTCGGGCTGCATCGCTGGCTCGCCCCTCCGGGGCGCATCGCGTTGCGCAACCTGGAGCGCCGCCCGCTCAAGGCAGCGCTCTCGGCGCTCGGCATCGCCTTCGCGGTCGCCATCCTCCTCGTGGGTCGCTTCTTCGTGGACGCGATCACATACATCGCCGATGTGCAGTTCCGCCACGTCCAGCGGGAGAACATCATGGTTGTGTTCAACGGGCCGCGCTCGTCCGCCGTGCGCCACGCGGTGACCCGGCTCCCCGGCGTGTTGCGGGCCGAGCCGTTCCGGATGGCGCCCGTCCGGCTGAGGTCGGGCTATCGCAGCCGCCGGACGGCGTTGCTGGGGCTCGAAGACACCGGTGAGCTGCGGCGGCTGATCGGACGCAGCCTCACCCCGGCTGCGGTGCCGCCTGAGGGCGTCGTGCTCACGACCAAACTGGGTGAGATCCTCGATGTGTCCCCGGGCGATACCCTCACCGTTGAGGTGCTCGAAGGGATGCGCCAGGTGCGGCGGGTTGCCGTCGCGGGCTTCGTCGACGAGCTGCTGGGGCTGTCGGCCTACATGGAGCAGCATGCATCGAACCGGTTGCTGTCGGAGGGGAACAGTCTCTCGGGCGCTTTCCTGCGCGTCGACCCGTTCGCCGCGCCGGCGCTGTACGCGCGCCTGAAGCGCCTGCCGGCGGTCGCCGGCGTCTCGAGCCGCGACGCGGCGCTCGCCAGCTTCGAGATGACGCTCGCCCAGAGCATGGGCATCATTACCACCGTGCTCGTCGGGTTCGCGGGTGGCCTCGCGGTGGCCATGGTCTACAACGCGGCGCGCATCGCCTTGTCCGAGCGGGCCCGCGAGCTCGCGAGCCTGCGGGTGCTCGGCTACACGCGGGGGGAGATCGCCGGGATGCTGTTCGGGGAGCAGGCCGTGCTCACCGTGAGCGGGATCGCGGCGGGGCTCGTGCTCGGATATCAGCTGTGCGGCGTGCTGGCCGGGCTGTACCAGTGGGAGCTGTTTCGGATCCCGCTCGTGCTGAGCCCGCAGACGTACGCGTTCGCCGTCGCGGTGGTCGTCGCGGCGGCGATCGGCACGGCCTTCCTCGTCCGCCGGCGGATCAATCGCCTCGACCTCGTGGCGGTCCTCAAGACCAGGGAGTGACCAGGGCATGACACTGTCTCGCAAGCGAATCGGACTCGCCGCCGCGGCCGTGCTCGTCGTCGCGGGTGCGATCGTGTTCCTGCGGCCCGCCCCCATTCCCGTCGAGGTCGCCCGCTCGACGCGCGGGCCGATGCAGCTGACGATCGACGAAGAGGGGCAAACGCGCGTGCGCGACCGCTACGCGGTGGCCGCGCCGGTCGGGGGGAGGGTCGCGCGCATCACCCTCCGGGAAGGGGACGTCGTGACGCCGACGACCGTCGTGGCCCGCATGTTTCCGGCGCCGCTCGACGCCCGGGCCCGGGAAGCGGCGCTTGCGCGCGTCCGCCAGGCGGAGGACGCCCAGAGCGCGGCGGCCGCGACGGTCGCGGAGGCCCGTGCGGCGCTCGAGCAGGCGCGCCGCGCGCGCGCGCGCTCCGAGCAGCTCGCCGCTGGGAATGTCATCGCCCCTGAGGAGCGCGAACGGGCCGAGCTCGACGAAACCACGCGCGCCCGCGAACTTGAGTCGGCCGACTTCCGGGCGCAAGCCGCGGCGCACGATGTAGAGGTCGCCCGTGCCGCACTCATCGGGCGCGGGGACGCGATCCTGTTACACTCTCCGCTCTCGGGCAGGGTGCTGCGCGTCCCGGAGCCGAGCGAGCGCGTCGTCGCAGCCGGGACGTCCCTCGTGGAGATCGGCGATCCCTCGAAGCTCGAGGTCGTCGCCGACCTCCTATCCAGCGACGCGGTGCAGGTGAAGCCCGGCGACCTCGTGCTCGTCGAGGGCTGGGGCGGCAAGACGCTGCGTGGACGGTTGCGGGTGGTCGAGCCCTCGGGATTCACCAAGATCTCGGCGCTGGGCGTCGAGGAGCAGCGGGTGAACGTCATCGCCGACTTCGCGGACGCCGTGGTTCCCCTGGGTGACCGCTATCGGGTTGACGTGCGGATTGTCGTATGGGAGGGGGCGCACGTCCTCAAGCTTCCCGGAAGCGCGCTGTTCCGAAGCGGCGAGGGCTGGAGCGTATTCGTCATGGAGCGGGGGCGGGCGCGGCGGCGGGACGTCAGGGTCGGCCACCGCACCGCGTTCGAGACGGAGATTCTGTCGGGTATCGGGGAGGGGGAGGTCGTGATCCGCGACCCCACCGATCGGATCGCCGAGGGGGTTCGAGTCGCCGTGAGGAAACCGTAACGCGCGTCTCAGCGCCGCTTCGGGTGGGCGATGTCATCCTTGCTCAGGGCGCCATCAAAGTAGAAAGGAGCACTCACATGTTCCGCAGCATTCTGGGGTTCGCCATCCTGGCCGTGGCGGTATGGTTGGCCCTGAAGATCGTGTTCGGGCTGATGGGGATGCTGATCGGCCTCGCGGTCACCCTGCTCTGGCTCGCGGCGGTTGGATACGTCGTGTATCTGGTGCTGCGCGTCGTGAGTCCGGACACGGCGGCGAAGGTGCGCGACACGATCAAGGGTTGGCCGAGAATCGTCGTCTGACGCTCAGCGCTTCTCGAACCGCCCGGTCTTTTCGTGGATTGCGATCCGATACACGACCGCGTGGCGGCCCGCGACATCGGCGCGGTGGACGTCGGAGGGGTCCAGGCCGTGCGTGGGCGTCGCTGTGTCGCTCGAGATGAGCGGCAGCAAGCGGTCCATCAGCAGTCCCATGGCGTGCGCCGCCGCCGTGCCGCGCAGCTCTTCGAAGCGTCCCCAGGCGATGACGCTTTGCCAGTTGGCCATGTTCTCCATGCGGTCCACCTCGAAGCACACTTCGGGGTTCTCCCGCATCATGCGGATCTTCATCCCCTCACCGGTGTGCCCGTAGATCGCGGACCCGTCGTACACATAGGTCACCGGCACGACATAGGTGCGCCCCTCCGCGTGACACGCAACCCTCCCCACGACCTCCGCCCGCAGCAGGCGGTCGACTTGTTCGTTGCTGAGCGCTCCCAGCATGAGCGTTCCTTCCTACTCTTCCCGCATCTCCTCGATCTCGAACTTCAACTTCCCCACCTCTGTGCGCAGCAGATCGTACTCGATCGTGTGATGCTGCAACGCCTTCACGTGGTGGGCCAATTCTTCGATGCGGCGCTCGAGCTCTTGCAGCCGTAGCTCCAGCTGCGTCGCAGTGTCGGTCCAGGTCGCCATCGATCCTCCGCGGTTTAAGGCTCGTTCCATTCCCGGGTGAGGCCTCCGGTGTACGGTTAGCCGAATGGCCGTGATGGCGAGATGAGGCGGAGATGAGGCATTCCTGAACCAGCGCGAGCCGGCTCGAGGACGCACTGAGCGCCAACGTGACGGAGTTCTCAAGTCTGCTTCAGCGCGGTCTCACGGGTCGGGTGCGAGCTTGCGGCAACGACGCAAGAGTGGGGCTATATGGGTTTCGACCCGACGCGATCCGTGACCGACCCCCTGTCGGTGCCGGTGGTGATTCCCGCGGGCGACGTGCGGTTGGCGGGGACGTTGACCCTTCCCCGGCATCCCCACGGGGTGGTGCTGTTCGCGCATGGGAGCGACAGCTCCCGGTTCAGTCCCCGCAACCAGTTCGTCGCGAACGCGCTTGTGGGGGCGAACGTCGGGTCGCTGTTGTTCGATCTCCTGACGGTAGACGAAGCGCGGAGCCGGTCCAACGTGTTCGACATCCCGTTGCTGGCCGACCGGTTGCGTGGGGCAACTCGCTGGGTTGCGTCCTACCCTGCGAGCGCGGACTTGCGGATCGGGTATTTCGGCGCCAGCACCGGAGCCGCCGCCGCCCTGGCCGCCGCCGCGGACGCCGAGCTCGCGATCGGTGCCGTCGTGTCGCGTGGCGGCCGGCCCGATCTCGCCGGTGAGGCCCTGCCTCGGGTGCGCGCGCCGACGCTCTTGATCGTGGGCGGCGACGACACGCCCGTGCTCGAGCTGAACCGGGCGGCGTTGACACGGCTTGGTGGAGTCAAGCAACTCACCGTCGTCCCGGGGGCGACGCACCTTTTCGAGGAACCGGGAGCGCTCGAGGCGGTGGCCCGCCTTGCCGCGGAGTGGTTCACCCGGCACCTGGGCGCGGCCGCCCCGGCGGCGCGGTGATTCGAGGGCGCCCGAGCCGCGCACGCGACCGCAGGCCGGCGGCGAGCTTGGCGTCCCACCCGTAGACGTCGTCGCGGAATTCGACGGTGCCGTCGTCGTCCACCCAAGCGGTCCAGTAGGTCAGGTGCACCGGAATGGGCGGCGAGAGTGCCACGACCTCTTCCGCCGATCGCGTCATGCGCGCGCGCACCGAATCCCCCGTCCAGCGCACCGAGTCCTGCAGCAGATACGTGGCCAGGTCGGCCGCTCGATCGATCCGGATGCAGCCGTGGCTGAAAGTGCGCACACGCTTGTCGAACAGAGATCGTACGGGGGTATCGTGAATGCAGATGTTGAAGCGACTTCCAAAGACGATCTTGACTCCACCGAGCGGGTTGTCTCCCCCGGGTGCCTGCTTGAGCTCGAGGCTGAAACTGTCTCCCGTGATGGCCGCCCAATCGACGGTCCTGGGATCGACTTGGCGCACTGCTCTCGTGGAATCGAACACCGTGATCCCGTGCCGTTCGAGGTAGAGCGAGTCCTTCCGGACGAGGGTCAGCACCTCCTCCACGGCGATGGCTCGCGGGATGTTCCAAACCGGGCTGAAGATCAGGCCCGTGATCTGCGCGCTGACGATCGGCGTGGGCCAGTCAGGGCGGCCCACGATCGCGCGCATGGTCATCACCTGCCGCGCGCTGTCCACGACCTCGAGCGTGAACGCCGCGCTGTTCACCATGACGTAACGTCCCCCCACCCAGCGGGGCAGCCAGCGCCAGCGCTCCAGGTTGAGCTCGATCTGGCGGATCCGCGCTTCCAGGGGGACATTCAACGCCGCGAGGGTCGCCGCGCCCACCACGGCGTCCGGCTCGAGGCCGTGGCGGGTCTGAAACCGGCGCACTGCTTGCGCCGCAGCCGCGTCGTACACTTCTCCAGTGTCCTCGCCCGGCGCGAGATCTGCGTCGCCGACGAGGCGTGCGCGCAGCACGGCCACGCGCGCATCCCGAGCGTCGGGAACGAGCTCTGGGCCGGCTGGGACGGTGGGCCACCCACCGTGGGCGGCGACGTCGCGGTAGCGCTGCAGGGCGCGCCGCAGCATGCCATACCGCGGGTGCGGGGGCGCCAGGCGCGCGAGCGCCTCGGCGAGGCTGCCGGAGTCGAGCGCGGTCGCGAGGGCGCCGACCAGGTCCACCGGGCGCGGGGCGGCGGTCCACGCCGAATCGGCGGCGGCGGGATCAATCCGGCCGCGCGACAAATCGGAGCCGTATGCGAGCAGCGTGCGGCTGAGCAGCAGATCGAGGCGGGCAAGCGTGTCGGGCGCGCGTCCCGGACCCAGCAGCGCGCGAATCGCGGCGTGGGGGTAATCGTTCGGATCCAGGCCGTCGGCGCCCGCTGCTTCGATGACCCCCAGTAGCTCTCCGGCCACCGGCGAAGGGCCGCTGTCGCTCACCCATGCCGGGCGGTAGGCGCGCTCCGCATAGAAGCGTTCCAGCAAGAGCCGCAGCGGGTCCCGGGGTTCGGCGCTGAGGCGCTCCCGCAAGCGGTCGGGAAGAGCCTGCGCGGCAGCGGCTCGATGCCCCGTGAGCAGGGCGGCGACCACGAGGAGCACTGTTCTGGCCAGGAGGGCCGTCCCTGCGGGACTTTGCGGGCCATCGCGATTCATCCCCCAAGATAAGCCATGAATGTTTCACGGTGGCTTCACTGTGCTCTCAAACACGCGGGGACACCTTACGGCGAAGGGGGGAACGGTTGTAACCAGGGAACGGGCGGCGAATGGATATGACGCTTTCGCCCAGCCAGCGGGAGGGTCCATGACACACAACGGCGTGCAGCTTCACCTCGACGAGATCGAGCAGAGACTGGCTCGCATGGACGACGGCCTCGAGGCTCTCGAGGAGCTCGCGGCGGAGCTCGCGGGGCTCCGCAAGGTGGTGAGCGAGTTGAAGCAGGAGATCGAGGTCCCGCAGGGGGCGTGAGGCAGAAGTCGAGCTCGGAGGATAGGCGAATGCTTTCGATCCACGAAGTCATGACGCCACGGCCGATCACGGCCACGCCGGGCACCACGATCGGCGATTTGATGGGGGAGTTCGATCAGCACGATTTCAACGCATTTCCCGTCGTCGACGCCACCGGCGTGCTGGTGGGCATCGTCACGAAACTCGATGTGCTACGGGCGTTGCGACCTGCCCCGGACGTGGAGTTGCGTGCGCCCGAGTCGGTCACGTCGCAGCGCATCGAGAGCATCATGCGCCGCGGCGTCGTTGCCGTCGAGCCGGAGGATGCCTTAGTCGTCGCGGCGGATCTGATGGTCGAAACCCGGCTCCGCAGCCTTCCTGTGGTACAGCGGCATGGGTCGGCCCGGAAGTTGGTCGGCATCGTCAGCCAGGGCGACCTCCTCCGCGGGCTCCGGCTGGGGCTGGTGGACGCGCACACCGCCTCCTCTCTGCTCGAGAGCCCATGGGAGCCGTCCTGAGCGCACCGCGGGTGCAGGGTGAAGCGCGGTGACCCTCACACTCTTCACAGGCACGGCCAATCCCGCGCTCGCTGAAGCGGTGGCAGCGGTGCTGGGCGTCCCACTCGGGCAATGCGACGTGCGGTGCTTCCCGGACGGCGAGTTGCACGTCGGCTTGGGTGAAAGCGTTCGCGGCCACGACGTATACCTCCTCCAGCCCACGGCCCCTCCCGTCGAGCGCCATCTGCTCGAGCTGCTGCTTCTGGCCGATGCGTGCCACCGCGCAGGGGCGGCGCGGATTACCGGCGTGGTGCCGTACTTGGGCTACGCGCGTCAGGACCGGCGGGCCAGCGGGCGCGACGCGATTGGCGCCCGCGTGATCGCGGATCTCATCGAGACGCGGGGGCTCGCCCGACTCGTAGCGCTCGACCTGCACTCCCCGGCGCTCGAGGGGGTCTTCGCCACGCCCGTGGAGCATTTGACCGCTGTCCCGGTTCTCGTCGAGGCCCTCGGAACCGCGCGGCCGGCCAACGGTATGGTCGTCGCCCCCGATCTGGGTGCGGCGAAGTTGGCTGAGCGTTATGCGAAGGCGCTGCGCTTGCCTGTGGCGATCGTGCACAAGGTGCGTCAGAGCGGGACGGAGGTGAATGTGCGCGGCATTACGGGGGAGGTGCAGAACCGGGCTCCCATCATCGTCGACGACATGATCAGCACCGGTGGGACCATCGCGGCAGCCGCCGCGGCGCTCATCGCGGCCGGTTGCGAGCCGGAGCTCACCGTCGTCGCGACCCACGCTCTGCTCGTCGGCCCGGCCGTAGGACGACTGCGCGCTCTACGGCTGCGCCGGCTGATCGTAACCGACAGTGTCGCGCTCCCGGATCTGCAGCTGCTGCGGATCGAGGTGGCGACGGTGGCGCCGCTGCTCGGGGAGGCCGTTTCCCGCCTGCATCACGACCGCTCCCTCAGCGAGCTTCTGGTGCACGCCTGAGACTCAGAGCCGGCGCTCGGCCACCGCCCTCATGATGTCCGTCGCCGTGACGATCCCCACCAGCTCTCCCTCCTCCAGCACCACGGCACGGTGAATCCGCTCCTTCAGCATGTACGCCGCGGCGTCGGCGGCGCTCAGACCGGGCCGCACCGAGCGAACCCCGCGGCTCATCGCTTCCGCAACGGTGTGCTCCTCGAGCAGGTCCCACTCGGGGCCCCTGAGCTCCGCAAAGCGCTCTGCGACGTCCGTCCCCGCGTCGGACCACATCTCGTTGAAGTACGTGCCGGGTGCCTCGAGTTCCTTCGCCCATTCATCCTCCTCCGGCAGTTCCAGGGCGTCCTGCTCGGGCTGCTCGGGCTGTTCGG
>JBGPIJ010000049.1:0-13410 GCA_041484865.1 Gemmatimonadota bacterium | reverse complement strand
CCCCACGAACGTCTTCAGTCGGTTCTGCACTTCGGCGAAGTACGTCTCGGAATTGTTGGGCCAGGGCGAGACCGACTTCGCAATCGCCGCGGTATCGGCCGGCTTGGCCGACAAGGCGCTTACGACGTCCACCCAGTCCAGCGCGTGCAGGTGATAGAAGTGCATCACGTGGTCCTGAACGAACTGCATCCCGTGGATCAGGTTGCGGATGATGTTCGCGTTGGGCGGGATCTTGATGTCCAACGCGTCTTCCACCGCGCGGCACGACGCGACCGCGTGAACGACTGTGCACACGCCGCAGATCCGCTGGGTGAACGCCCACGCGTCGCGCGGGTCGCGGCCCTGCATGATGATCTCGATGCCGCGGAATTGGGTGGACGTGGCCCACGCGTTCGTGATCCGGCCGTTCTCGGCCTGAGCCTCGATGCGGAGGTGACCCTCGATCCGCGTGATCGGGTCGACGACGACTTTAGTCGTGGCCATGGCCGCCTCCTTGGCCCTTGGGTGGTGTGTCGATGACGGGAAGCTTGCGGCGTTCCCGAATCTGGTGCACTCCCGTGGCGATGGCGTGCGCGGCGACGCCCGCCGTCGCGCCGATCGCAAGCGCCGCGCCCAGCGTGTCCGCGTAGCGCTCGACGCCGAAGCCCGCGACGTCGGGCAGCCGCCCGTAGAAGGGCGTCATCGAGTCCCAGAAATTCCGCTCCGTGCAGCCGATGCAAGGGTGCCCTGCGCCGATCGGCCAGCTCGTGCCGCCGTTCCAGAGGAAGATCGGACAGGGAGAGAACGTCGCGGGTCCCTTGCAGCCGACGTGGTACAGGCACCATCCCTTGCGGGCCGCTTCGTCGTCGAATTGCTCGACGAACTGACCGGCGTCGAAGGTGGCGCGCCGGGGGCACTGATCGTGAATCCGCGCTCCGTACGCGAACATCGGCCGGCCCTCGTAGTCGAGGGCGGGGATCTTGCCGAACGTCAGGTAGTGCACGATCGTCGCGGTGACGACGTCGCCGATCGGAGGACAGCCGGCGATGTTCACGACCGGCTTGTCTTTCACGATGTCGCTCACCCCGACCGCGCCCGTGGGATTGGGACGCGCTGCCTGGATGTTGCCCCAATGCGCGCACGCTCCCACGGCGATGACCGCCTTGGCCCCCTTGGCCGCCTCTTCCAGGATCTCCTTCACCGGACGCCCGCCGATCGTCGTGTAGATGCCGCCGTCGTTCAGCGGGACCGAGCCCGTCACCATCAGCACGTACTCCCCGAAATTCCTTTGCATCGCCTGGTGGAGCGCGCTCTCGGCGGCGAATCCCGCCGCCGCCATGAGATTCTCCTGGAAGTCGAGCGACACCACGTCGAGCACTAGATCGCCGATCGTCGGATCGGCGGTGCGGAGCACCGACTCGGTACAACCGGTGCACTCCTGCAGCGAGATCCAAACGACGCTCGGTCGCTTGACGGCCGCGAGCGCCTTGGCCACGCGCGGGGTCATCAGTTCGCCTAATCCGAGGACGGTGGTCATCTGGGCGCAGAAAGCGACGAAGTCGCGCCGGCTCACACCTCGCTTCTCGAGGTATGCGCCGAGTGTGTCGCCCTCCGCCCACGGGTGAGACGTGGGGAGGTACATGGCGGGCACTCCGATGGGGTATGACTGCTCGACCAGCGCCGTCACCTGTTGCTGGCCAGGGAAATGCCGTTGCTACGGTAGTCCGCCTGCGTGCAAGCAACCCAAAACTTTCGTGAAGAACTCTTCACGTACCAGCTCCCGTGCACGTACGAAATCTTCAGCCCAATTTCACGACCCGTCAAGTAACCCATGCGCACCTTTTTGGGCACTGTACACAACACAGGACCCTAAGCGGAGGAATCACATGGCTCGCGTGTTGATCGTCTACGGCACGACCGACGGACAGACGCGCAAGATCGCGGACGCGCTCAGTGACATGTTTCGCATCGAAGGGTACGAAGCCACGGTCTTCAATGCGAAGGATGCTGGGCCTCAGGTAGACCCTGAGGGCTACGATCGCGTCATCGTCGCGGCGTCGATTCACATCGGCTGCTACCAGCGCGCGGTGAAGCGCTGGGTACACGCGCACGCCGAAGGGCTGAACCGCGCGCACAGCGCGTTCCTCTCCGTGTGTTTGGGCGTGCTCGAACCGCGTCTCGAAGCGCGCCGGGAAGTCGGCGAGATCATGGATCGGTTTCTCCACCGCAGCGGGTGGCAGCCGACCGTCAGTAAGACGGTGGCCGGTGCGGTGCCCTATACCCGATACAACTTGCTGAAGAAGTGGGCGATGAAGCGCATCGCGGCGAAAGCCGGAGGCGACACCGACACGACGCGTGACTACGAGTACACCGACTGGGAGGACCTGCGCGCCTTCGCGCACCGGTTCGCCCAGGTTAACAGCCCGCTTCGTCAGGAGAGCGCGAGACCGATCGCGAGCAGCGTGGAGTGGGCGAGTGATAGCCCCGCCATGCGCGGCGTGAGCGAGACGAGATCTTCACGCCGCGCGAGCGTGCGGACCGCTCGCGTGATGTGATACGCGAAGGGAAGTGTCAGGAGAGGTAGAAGAACCCAGCCGGTGAATCCGAGTCCCAGCCACACCGCGAACGGCGCCAGATAAGCGAACGCCACGAGCGCGGTGAACTCGGCTCGGCTCCACTGCACCCCATAACGGACGGCGGGGGTCCGCCAGCCCTTCGCCGCATCGAACTCATGATCGCGAATGTCGTCGATGATCAGCACGCCGGTGACGAGCGCCGCCATCGGCAGACCAACCACGAATAGAGCGATCGGAAGCTCTTGTGGGACGAGGAGCGACGCCGCCTGGATGTAGTATGTGCCGACGACGGCGACGAACCCGAACATGATGAAGAACAGGACGTCGGCGAGGCCGTGCTTCGCGTATGGAATCGGACCCCCCGCGTACGCGACGCTGGCCGCGGCTCCGAGCGCGCCCAAGACCAGGACGGGGATGCCCCCGATGGGGAGCAGGTAGAGCCCGGCCAGCAGCGCACCACCGAAGCAGATAAGAATGGCGGTCCGCAGATCGGAGAGTCTGAGCGACCCGTCCCGCACCGCCCGGGTCAGCTCCGGGTGCTCATGGATGTCGGGATGGCGGCGGAGCAACTCGTAGTTGTCGGTGAAGACTCCACCCACGTGGATGAACCAGCTGCCGAGGAACGCCACAAGCGCCGGCACGAACGCGAACACCCGATCGTGAATCGCGAGTCCCACAGCGACGACGACCGGTGCGGCAGCCGTCGGCAGGGTGTGCCCCGGGTAGAGCAACAGCTGCACCCAGATGTCCCGCCGCGATGGAGACAGACTCTTGTTCGGGATGAAGAGATCCTCTCGTCTAGAGCAGCAACCCGACCCCCACACCCAATGCCAACAACAGAAACGCGAGCAACGTCAGTGCCTGCGCCGGAACGATCTCCCGCGTCTGCTCCGGTGCTCGCGCGAGGGTGCGCGCGGCCCGGATCGCCGGGATGAACCCCGCGGCGCCGAGCAGCGCATGACCCGGAGCTCCCGCGACGCGGACCAGTAGCAGGCCCACGAACGCGAGCCCGATGATCCCGGCGAACACGAGGCGCGCGCGGTGCCGCCCGAGCCGCACCACGAGCGTGCGTTTCCCGACGGCGGCATCGGCCCGGAAATCGGGAAATTCGTTGATCCAGAGGAACGCACCGATCAAGAGTCCGAGGGGGAGCGAGAGCCAGAAGACGTACGGCGCCACCGTGCCACGCTGCACGAGATACGTCCCGCACGCGATTAACGGCCCGTAGGCGACGATGACCGCCAGCTCACCAAAGCCCCGGTAGGCGAGGCGAAATGGCGGAGCGTGGTAGAAATAGGCGATCGCGAGGCCGGCGACGCCGAACCACAACACGGCGGGCTGTTGTAGCCGCACGATGACGAGACCGGCGGCGACGCCCAACGCGTAGGTCGCGACCGCGATGCCCGCCGTCTGTTCGGTGGTGAGCAGCCCGTCCACGAGAACCCGCTTGCCACCCGAGAACGGGCTGCGATCCTCAAGTGCCACCGCGCGATCGTTCCCCGATCGCCAATCGAACAACTCTCCGGATGCGTTCTTCGCCACCTCGATCGCGAAGATGCCGAGCACGGTCACGGCGAGCCACAGCCACGCGATCCGGCCGTCGCGCGCGGCGGCAGCAGTGCCGAGGAAGATGGACGCCATGGAGGCGAGCGAGATCTTGGGGTCCGCAAGCCGCCACAGGCCGGCGCGAAACGCGCGTGTCATGATTCCCTGCGGCTCCTACGCCTGCACGCCGAGTGAGGGAGCGCGCTCCGCGCTCAGGAGATCCGCGATGGCCCGCTCGAGCGGGACCCGGCCGACGAGCCTGACCCCCTTCCCCTCGAATCCGATCAGACCCGAGTTGAAGCCCCGGAACAGCTCGACCCAGGACTCGATAGTGCGCGGGCTGAAGTGCGCCTGGGCCAGCGCGGCCGGCCATTGTGCCTCCGGCACCGCGATGGCGGTGACCGGACGGCCCAGCGCCTTCGTGAACGCCGCCGCTGCGTCGGTCGGCGCATACGGCCGCGGACCGGCGAGCTCGATCACGCACCTGCCCGTGGCGCCGTCGAGCATCGCCTCGGCGGCCACCCGGCCGACATCGGCGGTAGACACCATCGGGATCGCGCGATCGAGCGGAGCGAGGAAGCTCGGCAGCACGCCGTCCTGGGCCGCGGCCCGTGCCACGGCGGCCCAGTTCTGCATGAAGTACGCGGGCCGGACGAAAGTGATCGCCCCGTCCACCGACGCGAGGCGTGCGTCGAAGATCGTGTTCGTACGGATGTTGCCATGGCCGGAGGATAGGTGTGCCCCCACCGACGACAGCGCGACGAGCCGGCGGAGACCGGCGCTCCGAGCTGCCTGCCCCACGGCATCGGCGATCGCTTCGGCCTGGGCAAACAAGTCGTCCATCGTGTACGCGGGTGGATTGAGGACATAGGCCGCGGTGGCGCCCGCGAAGGCCTTCGCGAGCGCCGCCGCGTCGCGCAAATCGGCCACCGCCACGTCCGCGCCGCGTGCGGCCCAGCGTTCGCCTTTCGCGCGGGCGCGCACGATCACGCGCAGAGGAACGCGCCGAGCTGCCAGCGTCCGCGCCACGGCGCCACCCGTATTCCCCGTTGCTCCGGCAACGACGTACATTCCCTTCTCCTCGGTCCAGGATCGTGACGGCGACTCTGGCAGCGAATAATAATGGCTGACCTGCCGCTGCGGCGCATCGCGGCCGCGCTCATTCCACCTGTTTACGTCATGATGGCGACCGGACTCTGGCTCGCCCTCGTCGCCGCCCTCCTCGTTCCGGCGATGGAGGCCGCGCTGCGCGGCGCGGGTGCGGCGACCGTCGCGCTGGCACTCTCGGCAATCGGATTCGCCGCTGGGGCAGCCGCGCCGGCTCGCTGGTTCGCACTCCGCAGCGCGGAACGGAGCGGCCGCGTCTACACTCGGCTCGGCGTGCGCCGCTTCCGCGCGATCGCCCACCGCGGCGACATCATGAACCGGGTGCGGCGGCGGATCGCCGGCACGCGTCCGCCCACGATGGTGGAGCGCGCCGCCTACCCCTCGCTCGCCCGCTGGACGCTGTGGAATGAGCGGATCCACTGGGTGTGGGTGCTGGCGACGCCGCCGCTCATCATATGGGGCGCCACGCACGGACGGCTACTCGCCGCCGCACTGGTACTCGCGGCGATGGTGCCGCTCAACCTCTACCCGATCATGCTGCAGCGGTACACGCGCGGGCGGCTCGGGGCCGCCATGCGTCGTTCTCTCGTCACGCCGACGAATGACCGACGGCGAGCGGGATCTTCTCCCGAGAGCGATGGCCACGCCCGGCCAGGAACCAGGCGACCTGAAAGATGAGATGAGCCTTCTTCACGCTACCCTGATCCTCGCTTCACGCTCGATCACTTAGTCGTCGTCGTCGCCCTCGTCGGAGGAGATCGATGTCGGCCCGCCGCCTGATTCGCGACCATCCACTCGCCGCCTACTTCCTGCTCGCGTGCGCGATCTCTTGGGCTGCCGTCTCCCCGCTCGTGGCCGCGTGGTTCGGGCTCCTTCCACCGATTGCGCCGGCGTGGCACTGGGTCGGGTCGCTCGGACCGATCACCGCGGCCGTCCTCGTCACGTTCGTGATCGGCGGTCGTGACGGTCTCCGGGAGCTCTGGAGTCGAATGACGCGGTGGCGGGTCGGCATCGCACCCTGGCTGCTGACGTTCGCGAGCACCCTCGGCCTGTGCGCCCTGGCCGCCGTGCTGTTGCGGATCTTCGGACGGCCTTGGCCCGATCTCGCGCCCCTGAGAACCTCGTTCGCCGATTCCGGGTGGGTCGCGAATCTCGTGGCTGCCTCTCTCGCCTACGGGATTGGAGAGGAGCCGGGATGGCGAGGCTTCGCGTTGCCGCGGCTTCAGGCCAATCGCACCGCGCTTCGTGCTACGCTCATCCTCACCCTGCTCTGGGCATTCTGGCATACCCCCTACTTCACGTACCGCTATCACATCGTGGGATTCTCGGGCTACGCCGGCTTCTTCATGTGCTTCATCGCGGGAGCCATCTGGCTCACGTTTCTCTACAACACCTCCCAGGGCAGCATTCTCCTGCTCATCCTCTGGCACATCATGTGGAACTTCGTGAACGTGGCCGGGGCGGCGGTGGCGGACGATCTGGTAGGCCTGATCAACGTGCTGGTGATCCCGCTGGGCATTGCGGCGCTGATCGTCGGGGGACCGCGCTGGTTGTCGTGGCCCCGGAAGCAAGCGGCCGGACCCATTCGACAGCCCGGAGCCGTTCCGCTTCGGGCCTGAAGCCCGGTCCCCTTCTCTAGTCTTCGTCGCCGCCCCTGGCAGCATGTTGTGCCCCGCACGTTGCTCGCCACTGCAAAATGCGTGTGAAGAAATCTTTGCACGCTCTTCATCCTCGCCCGAATCGAGCTGTGGGAGACTGTACTCGTGACCGCTCACCTGCCGCGCAGCCCATCGAACCCTTCGGATGGGAAGGGTGATCTCGCCCGCCTGCTCGAGACCGAGCAGCGACTCGAGGAGATCGTGGTGCGGGCGCGGGAAGAGGCAGCGGCTCTCGTCACCCGAGCGCGCGAGGAAGCGGCGGCGCGGGAAGCCGCCGTCGCAACGGAGTTCGAGGCGGGGTTACGGGAGCTCGAGGCCGGCATCGCCGCCGAGCGGCAGAGCCGCGAGACGGAGCTAAGCGCTGCTACACGCCAGGAAGCCCACCGCTTCGATGCGGTCGGCGCCGATCGCGTGAATGCCCTCGCCCGCTACGTCGTCGCGCGCGTGATCGGAGCCAAGCCGTGATCATCGAGATGTAGAAGGTCCGGGTTCTCGGCCCGCGAGATCGCCTCGCCGACGTGCTGCACACGCTGCAGGACATCGGCATCCTGCACCTCGCGGCCCCGACCATGGCGCAGCCGCTTGCCCCGTCCGAGCTGTCCCCTCGCGAGGAACGCGAACGTCGCTTCTTGCGGAACGCGGTCGAAGACGTCGACCACGCCCTCGCGGAGCTCGGGCTCACCGGGGGGCAGGGCCCGGTCGCGCGCGGCGAGCGGGTCGCCGGCACGGACGTCGCGCGCTGGGTGCGGCTCGCCTGGCGCGTGCGACGCGCCGCGGAGCATCTCAAGACGGAAGAAGCCGGCCTCGAGGAGGAGCGGGCGCTCATCCTCAAGTACCAGCAGTTCTTCTCCGCTTTCCAGACGCTGCTCGAAGGCGAAGCGTGGCTCCCCAACGCGACCGCGTACCACGTGCTCTTGAAGAGCGGCGACACCGAATCGATCCACCGGCTTCGCACCAGCCTCAAGAGCGTGATCGGCGACGAGTTCCAGCTCTATGCGCAACCCTCGCCAACCGGTGAAACGGCGGTGCTCGTCATGGTCTCCGCCCAGGCGGCGGGACGCGTGGAGCGGCTCCTGGCGGAAGCCCGGGTGCAGGAGATCCCCGTGCCCGCAGCGTACGGGGGCAAGTCACTCAGCGATGCGATTCCCCGCATGCTGGCTCGGCTCGGCGACCTGCCACGGGAGCGCGACCGGGTGCGCGGAGAGCGCGAGCGGCTCCGCCGCGCACACGGCGCCGAGCTGAAGCGCGCGCGCGCCGGGCTACACGATCGCCTGCAGGAGCTGCAGGCCCTGCCCCTCTCCGGCGTCACCCCGCGCGCATTCGTGCTCGAGGGCTGGGTGCCCGCGCCGGCGCGCGGCAGCCTCGAAGCACAGCTCAAGAGCGCATTTGGCGACGACGTCGTCGTGAGCGAGCTGTCCAAGGAAGAGTGGGCATCCGAGGACGCGCCCGTCGTGCTCTCGAACCCCCGATTGTTTCGGCCGTTCGAGACACTGATCCGGCTGCAGCCGCTGCCCCGGTACGGCAGCATCGATCCCACCCCGTTCGTCGCAGTCTTCTTCCCGGCGTTCTTCGGGCTGATGGTCGGCGATGTCGGCTACGGTCTCGTGTTGGCCGCGCTCGGTCTCCTGCTCCATGCGCGCACCAAGGCCGGAACCCTGCTGCGCAACGTGTCTGAGATCATGGGTCCTTGCGCGCTGTTTTCCATCATCGCCGGCTTTCTCTACGGCGAGTTTTTCGGCGACCTCGGGAGGCGTCTGTTCGGGCTCAAGCCGATCGCCTTCAACCGTGAGGAAGCCCTCATTCCGTTCCTGCTGCTCGCGATCGCGGTGGGCGCGGTGCACGTCCTCCTCGGGCTGGGCCTCGGGATGGCCAGCAACATCCGGAGGCACCCGCGCCGGGCCTTGGGCAGTGGCCTGTCGGCGCTGATGATCGTCTTCATCATCCTCGCCCTGCTCGCTACCGTGGACGTCCTGCCCAGGGCCTTCTTCACGCCCGTGGTCGTGGCACTGCTCGTGGCCTTTCCCGTTCTGATCGTGCTCGAAGGAGTGGTCGCGCCGATCGAGCTGCTGTCGACCGTCGGTAACATCCTCAGCTACGCCCGTATCATGGCGCTCGGCATCGCGTCCGTGATGCTCGCGGTCGTCGCGAATCGCATGGTCGGCGCGATCGGTAGCGTCGCGGTCGGCATCGTCTTCGCCCTGCTGTTTCACCTGGTCAACTTCGTGATCGCGCTGTTCAGCCCGACGATCCACGCGCTGCGCCTGCACTATGTGGAGTTCTTCGGGAAGTTCTACAGCCCGGGCGGTGTTCGCTACGAGCCGTTCGGGCATTGGACCCGCACCCAAGCGTGAGCTTGGCACCCCGAGAGGAGCATGCATGAGCATCCTGTTCACGGTGTTCGCCGCAGCCCTGGCCGTCGCTGTTCCCGCGCTGGCGACCGCTTGGGCACAATCGCGCATCGGTCCGGCGATCGCGGCCAGTATGGCCGAAAAACCCGAGCTCTCTACGACAGCCGTGCTGATGATCGCGATCCCGGAGACGATGGTGATCCTCGGATTCGTGGTGGCGGTGCTGATCCTCTTCAGCAAGGCCTCCTGAGCGGACGGGGGTACGATGGCGCTTGATCATCTGCTCGCCGGACTCGAGCGGGAGGCGGCCGTGCAGGCCAACGCCCTGCTCGCGGCGGCCCGGACCGAGGCGGCCCGGATCGCCGCGGAGGCGGACGCGCGTCTGGCGCGCCGGCGGACGGTCGAGCTCGGTGCCGAAGAAGCGAAGCTGCGCGGCGCCGCCGAGGCAGCCCTCGGTGTAGCTCGCCGTTCGGGCCGGGGGGATGCGCTCGAAGCACGCGCACGCTTCCTCGACCGCGTGTTCACCGCCGCGCGAGCGCTGTTTCCGGCGACGCTCGCGAGCGACGCGTATCACGCGGTGCTCCCGGATCACCTCGCCGAGGCGCTGCGCGCGCTGGGCGACGAAGCGGCCACGATCCACTGCCCCGGCAAGATGGCGAGCGCCGTGCGGGCCGCGATCAAGGGTAGGCAGCATCTCACGGTGAAGGGCGACCCGGCGGCGCGCCCCGGGATCACCGTCGTGACCGCCGATGGCGTGATCGAGGTCGACAACACGCTCGACGGGCGACTCGAGCGGCTGCGTCAACGCCTCTGCATCGAAGTGCTCGCGCGCCTCGAGACCAAGGCCCCATGAGCCCGCGCTGGGAAGATCTCGATGCCCGCGCACGGGGCCTCGCGACGCACCTGCTCAGCCGGGCCGAGCTCGATGCGCTCGGACGGCTGCCCGACGTCGCGGCGCTCGCGGAGGCCCTCCGCCGCCGCGACTACCCCGTCGAGGAGGGGGAGGTGTCAGCCGCCCCAGTGGAGCTCGCGGTGCGCCGCATGGCGGCCACCCGACTGCGGTTGATGGCGCGGTGGTGCGGCTCGCGGACTGGCGTGCTGGCGGTGGTATTCGAGGACGAAGACCGGCGCAGCCTGCGGGCGCTGCTGCGCGGGACGATGCAACGCGTGCCCGCGGACGTGCGGCTCGCCGGATTGGTCCCCACGCCTGAGCTCCCGGAGCGCGCGCTGCGCGAGCTGGCACAGCAACCGACGCCGGCCGCGCTCGCGACGCTGCTCGCGGTGTGGCGCAACCCCTACGGCGCGGCGCTCGCCCGCGCCGCCGCCGCGGCGCAGCCGGACCTGTTCACCATGGAGATCCTGGTCAACCGCACCTTCGCCGCACGGGCGGCGCGCGCCGCGCGCGGGACCGGTCTGCTCGAGCGCTACGTGCGCGAGACCATCGACGTCGAGAACGCGTACGCTGCTCTCGCCTTGGCGGGCGCGGAGAAGGACGTCACGCCCAAGGATGCGTTCCTCTCAGGTGGCGCGCGGATCTCGATCGTAGAGTTCGAGACCGCGGCGGCCGCAGGCGAGAGCCGAACCGCGGCCCAGCGGCTCGCCGCGGCATTCGCGGGCACTGCGCTCGGCCCGCCCTTCGCGCGCTGGAATGACGATCCCGCAGCGCTCGAGCGGGCCGTCTTCCGGAGCCGCATCCGCGAGCTCGTGCGCACCATGCGCACGGAGCCCCTCGGCCCGGCTCCCGTGCTCGCCTACCTCCTGCGGCTGCGCGCCGAGGTCGTCGATCTGCAGGGCATCATTTGGGGCATCAGTCTCGGGGCGCCTGAGGTCGCGCTCGCCCGGGATCTGGTGGCCATCTGATGGTCCACCACCTGCGCGTCGTGTGCCGGCCGGAGGTCGCGGTCGGCTTTACGCTCGCCGGCCTCGAGCCAATCGAGGCTTCGAGCCCGGACGCGGGGACCGAGGCGGTGCGAGACCTGTTGACCCGCCCCGACGTCGGCGTCGCGCTCGTCCAGGACGTCTTTTATGACGCGCTCCCCGATGAGATCCGTCGCCAGCTGGGACGCCGCCCGCTTCCCCTCGTGGTCCCCTTTCCGGGCCCCGCCTGGGGCGAGCGCCCCACGGAATCCGAGGCGTACATCGTCGAGCTGCTGCGCCAGGTGATCGGCTATCGCGTGCGGCTCAAATGAGCGAGGCGCGGATTCTGCGGATCTCGGGTTCGCTGGCCGAGGTCGCGCCGCTGCGCGAGGCCGCGCTGTACGAGCTGGTGCGCGTCGGTGCGCGCGGGTTGCTGGGCGAGGTGGTGCGCGTCGCCGGCGACCTCGCCACCGTCCAGGTCTACGAAGACACGACCGGTCTCGAAGTCGGCGAGCCCGTCACCGCGACGGGACTGCCGCTGACGATTCACCTCGGCCCCGGCCTGCTGGGCAGCGTCCTCGACGGAGTGGGCCGGCCGCTCGCCCGCATCGCGGACACGGCGGGCGACTTCATCGAGCCGGGGATCGTCGCCGCGACGCTCGACGCGGCGCACCGTTGGACATTCGTGCCGGCGGTGAAACCCGGCGCGCCCGTCGAGGGAGGAGACGTACTCGGCACCGTCCTGGAGCGACCGGGATTCGAGCACCGCATCCAAGTGCCGCCGGGCGTGCGCGGCACCGTCGCCGAGCTAGCGGCGGGTGAGTTCGGCGTGGGG
Organism: Gemmatimonadota bacterium; assembly: GCA_041484865.1. GTDB lineage: Bacteria > Gemmatimonadota > Gemmatimonadetes > Gemmatimonadales > GWC2-71-9 > AG25. The sequence goes on along the minus strand of JBGPIJ010000049.1, from coordinate 1,505 downwards.
GATGCGATCGGCCGGCTCGCGGAGGGAACCGCGCTCGCGCTCGCCCAGCAGTGGCCGGTCCGCGAGCCGCGCCCCGCGGCCCGGCGGCTTCCGTCACGCGAGCCCTTCATCACGGGCCAGCGGGTGTTCGACTTCCTCTTCCCCGTGGCCGTCGGCGGCAGCGTCGCGGTCCCGGGCGGCTTCGGGACGGGGAAGACGGTGATCGAGCAATCGCTCGCGAAGTACGGGACCGCGGACATCGTGGTCTACATCGGCTGCGGCGAGCGTGGCAACGAGATGGCGGAGGTGCTGCAGGAGTTCCCTCGCCTCGTCGATCCCGCTACGGGGCGGTCGATCATGGACCGGACCGTGCTCATCGTAAACACATCGAACATGCCCGTGGCCGCGCGCGAAGCGTCGGTCTACGTGGGGATCACGATCGCGGAGTACTACCGTGATATGGGCTATCGCGTGGCCGTCATGGCCGACAGCCTGTCGCGTTGGGCCGAAGCGCTGCGCGAGATCGGCGCCCGGCTCCAGGAAATGCCCGGCGAAGAGGGATATCCCACCTATCTTGGCAATCGCCTCGGAAAATTCTACGAGCGGGCGGGCCAGGTCGAGGCGCTGGGCAAGCCGGCACGCACCGGCGCGGTGACCCTGATCAGCGCGATCTCACCTCCGGGCGGGGATTTCTCGGAGCCCGTGACGCAGGCGTCGCTGCGCGTCGCCGGTACGCTCTGGGCGCTCGATCCAGCACTTGCCCACCAGCGTCAGTTTCCCGCCGTGGACTGGGAAACGAGCTACAGCCTGCACGCGGACGCCCTGGCGCCGTGGTTCGCCCGCTCGGCGGGGACCGATTGGCCGGAAATCCGCCGCGGCACGCTCGAGCTCATGCAGCGGGACCGGCAGCTGCGCGAGATCGCGAGTCTCGTGGGGCCGGAGGCGCTGCAGGATCGGGACCGGTTGTTGCTCGAGGCCGCGCGCGTCGTGCGCGAGACCGTGCTCGGCCAGAGCGCGTTCGATCCCAACGACGCGTACTCGCCGCTCGAGAAAACGTACCGGCTCGCCGCGCTCGCGCACGCGCTGTACCGCGCGGGGCTCGAAGCGCTCGACCGCGGCACGCCGATCGAGCGGATCGATATCGCCGGGGCGCAGCGCGCGCTCGCCGCCGCCCGTCGCGCCACGTCCCAGGAGTTCGCGGCCCGCGCCACCGAAGCGGCCGCCGCAGTGGCGCGGATCGGAGCGGCCGCATGATGCCGGTTGCCCGGTTGTATCACGGCGCCGAACGAGCCACCGGCCCGTTGATCTACATCCGGCGGACGCCCACCGTCGCGCTGGGCGAGTGGGTCCTGATCCGCGTGCCGGGCCAGCCGGCGCGCCGGGGACAGGTAATCGATGCGGGATCGGACGTGACGGTCATCCAGGTCCTGGAGGAGACGGTCGGGCTGCCGCCGGCCCGCGCCGAGTTGACGCTCACCGGCGATGTGGGCTCCGTCGTGGTCGGTCGCGAGCTGCTCGGCCGGGTG
>JBGPIJ010000048.1:0-13484 GCA_041484865.1 Gemmatimonadota bacterium | reverse complement strand
GTCGCGCCGCCCGCGCCGCTGAACGGGGGGCGGTGGGAAGGCGAAGGCGGCCCCGTCGATGGTCAGGTCGACGTGGCCCGGCGGCTCGGGTGGCGCGACCACGGCCGTCGCGAGGCTCCCCCCCTCGGCTTCCCAGCGGCCCACGTTCGCCAGCGCGGGGGTCACGGCCGGCGCCGTCCGCTTCAGGAGCGTGGGCAGCGCGTCCAGAAACGACTGCTTCACCCGCCGCAGCGGTACGCGGTCTTGCGGCCGGCGCGGGCCCGCCAGACTCGGCTCGACCGTGGCCAGGTCTAGTGCGACGGTGTCCGTGTACATCGGCTCGGGCGAAGCGGCAGACTGAAAAAGCCCCTGCTCCTTCATGTAGGCTTCTACGAGCGCGATCTGCTCAGGTGCGCGGCCTGTGAATGCCAGGTAGCGCAGCGTTTCCTCGTCGACCGGGAACATCCCGACCGTGGCACCGTACTCGGGCGCCATGTTGCCGATCGTGGCGCGGTCGGCCACGGGGAGCGCGGCAACGCCCGGCCCATAGAACTCCACGAACTTGCCGACCACGCCCTTCTTGCGGAGCAGCTCGGTGACCGTCAGGACGAGGTCCGTCGCGGTGGCCCCTTCCGGCAGCCGGCCGGTGAGCCGGAATCCGACCGTGGGGGGAACGAGCATCGACACCGGTTGGCCGAGCATTGCGGCCTCGGCTTCGATCCCGCCCACACCCCATCCGAGGACGCCGAGCCCGTTGATCATCGTCGTGTGCGAATCGGTGCCGACGAGGGTGTCGGGATAGGCTTGCGGCTTCGGTCCGGGCTGCGTGAAGACCACGCGCGCGAGGTACTCGAGGTTCACCTGGTGCACGATCCCGGTGTCGGGCGGCACGACGCGGAAGCCTCCGAACGTCTGCTGCGCCCAGCGCAGCAGCGCGTAGCGCTCGCGATTGCGCTGGAACTCGAGGTCCGCGTTCGCCTGGAACGCGACCGGGGTACCGAACTGATCGACGATCACGGAATGGTCGATCACGAGCTCGGCCGGGAGCTGCGGGTTGACCCGGTTCGGGTCTCCGCCCAGCGCCGGCATCGCGTCGCGCATCGAAGCGAGATCGACCACGGCGGGCACGCCCGTGAAGTCCTGGAGCAGCACGCGGGCCGGCATGAACGCGATCTCGTCGTCGGACGGTCTCGCGGGGTCCCAGCGCGCCAGCCGCTCGATCTCCTCGGGCCGGACGGTACGGCCGTCCTCCCGCCGTAGCAGGTTCTCGAGCAGGATCTTGTGCGAGTACGGCAACCGGCCGACCGGGAAGCCGCGCTGCTCGAGCGCGGCGAGCCGGAAGATCTCGAATGTGCGCCCGCCGACCGACAGCTCGCCCCGGGTTCCGAAGCTGTTGCCGGCGCTCATTCCACTACCTTCACGTCGGTCACGTAGTACTGGGTCTCGCCGAAGCACGTCGTGGGCACGCCCACATGCTGCCGGTAGGTGATCGCCACGCGCTTGCCGAGCGAACTATTGATCAAGGCAGCGACGGAATCGTTCCGGACGGTGAATTCGAATTTTTCGGACAGCGTCCCCGGGATCGCCACCATCGCCAGCTGGCCCTCCCAGGTCTTGCACACCCACCCCTTCTTCGAAAACTTCTGCACGTATCCCGCCCGCTCGCCTGTCGAATAAGTCCACGAGATCACGAACCAGGTATAGAGGGCGATGAGCGCGAGCGGCACGAGCAGTATGCCGGCGAGGGTAAGTTTGTGTTTGCGCGAGAGCGTGAACGCCATGAGCAAAATCTAGCCGGGCGCCTCGAAGGGGATAAGTATCAGGTCACCTCGTATTGCTCGGTCCGGTAGGGGACGAACCCCCGCGACCGGTAGTTGTCGAGGGCGTGCGGGTGATCGAGCGTGCAGGTGTGCACCCAGACTCGGCTCGCGCCCGATGTCCACGCGTCACGGACGGCGCACGAGAGCAGATGCCGCCCGAGCCCCCGGCCGATCGCATCCGGAGCGAGCCCGAAATAAGCGATCTCGACCGACCCATCTTCCACATGGCGCAGCTCGTACCACCCGATGAATTGTTCGTTCTGAGTGGCCACATGCACCGCGATGCCGGGCTGAGCGAGATGGGCTCGAATCTGCTCGTCGCTCCAATCCCAGCGGTCACGCCAGTGATACGCCTCCCCGACGGTCCGGTAGCAGAACCGATACAGCTCGGGTGTGGGCTGCGCGACGCGGCCCACCAGGAGATCCGGGACATGCCCGAAGGCCTCCCGGAACGCGCTGGGCTCGGTAAGCTCGAGATAGGTTCGCGTAGCCTGCACGTGGGCCCCCCGGGGCAACGTGGCGACGTAGCCCATTGGCGTCTATGTTAATCGCCATGTCCAACCGCATGACGACCGTCCCGCTGCCCTTGAGCCTGCACCTCGCGGCCTACACCGTGATCGGCTTGTTCTGCCTGTTCGCGGGCGGGCTCAACCTCATCGATCCGGACAAGTATCTGCACGGGCTGGCGTTCCTCGCCGTCACGGGCGTCAGCTGGGGATACGTCTTCGGCATCTACATGGGGCGCAAGGAGGTCGTGACTTTGGGCTTCGTGCTCAGCCTTGCCTACGTGGGGTTCGGCGTGTGGCAATGCACGACGCACCTGGCCCTCGGAGCGCTACTGCTTGCGATCGGCGGCTACGGGTTGGGCGCGCTGGCGTATTACCGACAGGACATCGCCGCCGCCTAGCCGATCTCGAGGTTCTCGGGGGCCGCCGGTAGTTCGACGACGAAGCGAGCGCCACCGAGCGACGATTCCTCGAGCCAGATCTTCCCGCCGACCTCGCTGACCACCCGCTGACAGATCGCGAGCCCCAACCCCGTCCCTTCGTCGGGGCCTTTGGTGGTGAAGAACGGGTCGAAGATCCGGCTGCGAATCTCCGGCGCGACGCCGGGGCCTGAATCCTCCACGAGCAGCCGCACCCACCCCTCGCGTGCCTCGGTGCTCATCTGAATGACGGCGGGGTTCCGCCCCCGGACCGCATGCTCGGCGTTCGTCACCAGGTTGATCACGACCTGCTGCAGCTCCTGGCCGAGCGCGAGGACCGCGGGGGCGCCTTGATCCATCTGCGTTCGGAACTCGACGTTGTCGGAGCGTAACACCCGCTGGCGGATCTCCGAGACGTCGCGGACCATCTCGTTCACCTGGACGCGCGTGGGCGTCGTGTCGGCGCGGCGGGCCAGCCGCAACAGGCTGCGCACGATGCGCGCGGCACGATCGACCTCCCGGGTCATGGTGGCGGCGGCGGCCGTCACGTCCGGGTCCTTGCTGCCGCGAGCGAGCAGTTCCGCCTCCATCCGAATGGCGGTGAGGGGATTGTTGACCTCGTGAGCCACGCCGCTCGCGATCTCACCCACCGTGGCGAGCTTCTCGCGGGCGACGAGCTCGCGCTCGGCGCGCAGCTCGTCGGTGCGGTCGTACAGCGCCACGAGCAGGTGGGCTGAGTCGACGCCGGTGAGGGCCGTGACCGTGCAATCGCAGATACGGCGACGGCCATCCCGCCGGGTGACGAGCACGCGCCCGTGCCACGCGTCGCCCTCGAGCGCCGCGCCGAGCACTACTCGCAGCGAGAGCCCGCTGGGGGAGAGACCGAGGCCCTCGAGGTGCTTCCCGACGCCCTGGGTCTCGTCGGGGATCCCGAACAAGAGACAGCCCGCCTGATTGATCTGACGGACGCGACCCTCGCGGTCCGTGAGCGCGAGCGGCAGCGGGCTGCCGTTCACCATCGCGCGGGCCTGGTGCGCGACCGTCTGTGCGTTGGCGACCGCCTCCGCCAGCTCGAGTCCGCCCGCGATGTGCGCGGCGACCGCCGTGAAGTACTGCAAATCGAGCAGCGTGAACGTCGGCTGCGCCTCGGCGGACGAGGACGTATACCGCACTACGCCCACGGCGCCGACGACGCCGCTCGAGGTCCGCAGCGGAGCGATCATGGCGGCCCGCGCTGTCCCGGAGGGGGACGTCCGCGCGTCCGCGGAGGGCTCGAGCATCAGGTTGTCGGTGACGAGCGGCTCGCCGCTGCTCACCACGCCGCCCGCGACGCTCTCCTCGACACCGAGCACCAGTCCTTGCATCTCGATGGACCTGCCGACCGTCGCCGCGACGCGCAGCGACCTCCCGTCGGGGTTCTTGAGGGCGACGTAGGCCCCCTGCGCTTCCACCAGGCTGGTGACGCTCTGGAGCGTGTAGCGGAGCAACAGGTCGCGATCGGGCGCCGCGAGGAGCCAGCGGGAGAGCTCGACCAGAAACGTGCCGAGACGGCGCTCGCGTTCGAGGCTCGCGCGGCGGCCGACCATCACGGCGAGGCGCGTCGCGATCTCCACCATGGCTTCGAGATCGGGGCGGGAAAGCGATGCCGCCGGTCCCCGGACTTCGACCTCGACGGACCGGCCTTCGCCATCCCGGTAGTGGACGCGCTCGGCAGCGGAGGGCTCTCCCTCCGGCCCCGCCGCGACGACGCCTGATTCTCTCGTGCCGTGATAGGCGAGCCGGACGTGACATCCCTCGGTCCACTCGCTCACGAGCGCGGCGACTGCCTGCCAGAACGCCTTCACGTCCTTGGCGGCGCTCGCCTCGGAAAGGATCCGGCGGATGGGGTCGATCATGGGCGTGGCGGCGGCATCTCGGCCTCCGTCGGCTTATGGGTTCGTCGGTCGAATGTCCAGCTCGCTCACCATGGCCCCATCGGACAGGGCGAGTGACGCGTGCACGGAGTGCGCGACGTCGTCCGCGGTGAGCGCGCGGTCGCGATTGGCGTGACCGCGGGATTGCTTGTCCATGAAGGGCGTCGCGACCGAGCCGGGGCAGATGGCGATCACCCGGATGTTGTGCTTGCGCACCTCGAACATGAGGGCTTTCGAGAAGCCGAGGACGGCGTGCTTGGAAGCGCAGTAGGCGGTGCCCCCCTCGAAGCCGTTCCGCCCGGCGAGCGACGCGATGTTGACGATGCTGCCGCTCTCGGCCTGCTTCATTGCGGGGACGAATGCCCGCGTCATCAGGAACAGGGACCGCACGTTCACCGCCATCGTGACGTCCCAATCCTCGAGCGACAGCTCTTCGAGCGGCTGGAAGCGCCCGATGCCGGCGTTGTTGACGAGGACCCGAGGCGTGCCGCGTTGCGTCGTGACGAACGAGGCGAACGCCGCGACGGCGCTCGGGTCGGAGACGTCGCAGCTCATCCCCACCGCGTCGATCCCGCTGGCCGCGAGCTCGGCGACCGTCGTGCGGACGTTCGTCTCGCTGCGGGCGCAGATGGCGAGCCGCGCACCGGCGCGTCCCAGGTCGAACGCGATGGCCCGTCCGATTCCTTCCGTCGCTCCGGTGACGACCGCCAGCGCTCCCGAGAATTCCATACGACCAATATATCGTTCCGGCGCCGCGACCCGGGACCTTCGCCCGGCTGTATATTTCCAGTGTGACCGCTCCACCGCGCTTTGTTCCTCATGGGATGATGCCCCGCCCGCGCAGTCCCCTCACGAGTGGTGATGGGAAAGCCCCGAGCTGGAGGGAGCGGCTCCAGGCCCTCCGCTACGTGCCGCCGCTGCTCAAGCTCGTGTATGAGACCCACCGCGGCTATACGAGCGCGATCCTCGCCCTGCGGGCGGTGCGTTCGTTCATTCCGCTCGCGGTGCTGTGGATCGGGAAGCTCATCATCGACGGGGTAATCGCCGCGGCGCGGGCGCGCGCGGGCGGCGCGGCAATCGATTGGTGGTACCTGGGCGGGCTGGTGGGACTGGAGCTCGGGATCGCCGTCCTGGGAGAGGGGCTCGCGCGGCTTTCGTCGCTGATCGAGAGCCTGCTCGGCGATCTGTTTTCCAACCGGATCAGCGTGCGGCTGATGCAGCACGCCGCCACGCTCGATCTCGCGCAGTACGAAGACGCCGAGACTTACGATCATCTCGAGCGGGCCCGGCGCCAGACAGTGGGCCGGATCGGGCTGATCGCGCTGCTGCTCTCGACCGCTCAGGACTTCGTCACGCTGCTGTCGCTCGCGGGCGTGCTGCTCGTCCAGCTCCCCTGGCTGCTCCTGTTGCTGGTCATCGCGGTGCTCCCCTCGTTCCTGGGCGAGACGCACTTCGCGGCGCTGGGATACTCGCTCCTCTTCTCGTGGACGCCGGAGCGCCGGATGCTCGACTATCTGCGGTACGCGGGCGCCTCGGATGAGACGGCGAAAGAGGTCAAGCTGTTCGGACTGTCGAGCTTCCTGGTGGGCCGGTACGCCAAGCTGTCCGATCAGTTCTACCAGGCGAACAAGCGTCTCGCGATCAAGCGCAACGTGGTATCGACGCTGTTCGTGACGGTGGGTACGCTGGGATATTACGGGGCCTACGCGGTCACCATCTATCTGACGGTGCTGGGCCGGTTCTCACTGGGCGCGCTCACCTTCCTCGCCGGATCGTTCCGCCAAAGCCGCGACCTGATCCAGCGCATCCTCCTGTCGCTGTCGCAGGTGTTCGAGCAGAGCCTCTATCTGTCCGACCTGTTCACGTTTTTCGACGTGCAGCCGCTGGTCAAATCACGTCCCGGGGCCCGCCCCGTGCCGGTGCCGATCAAGACCGGCTTCGCATTCGAGGACGTGGGGTTCCGCTATCCGGGCTCGGACCGCTGGGCGGTGCGGCACCTCACGTTCACCCTCCAGCCCGGAGAGCGCGTCGCCCTCGTCGGCGAGAACGGCGCCGGCAAAACGACGCTCGTGAAATTGCTGGCGCGGCTGTACGACCCGGATGAGGGACGCATTTTCCTGGACGCCGTGGACCTGCGGGACTACGATCTCGAGAGCCTGCGACGCAACATCGGGGTCATCTTCCAGGACTTCGTGCGCTACGACTTCAATTTCAAGGAGAACATCGCCGTGAGCCAGGTCGACGCGCTCGGCGACGAGGCGCGACTGCGGGAGGCGGCCCGCCGCAGTCTGGCCGATTCGGTGGCCCGGCGCCTGGAAAAGGGCTACGACCAGATGCTCGGGCACCGTTTCGACGGTGGCGTGGAGCTTTCGGGCGGCGAGTGGCAGAAGGTCGCGCTGGGCCGCGCCTACATGCGCGAGGCGCAGGTGCTGATCCTCGACGAACCCACCGCAGCGCTCGACGCGCGTGCCGAGTACGAGGTGTTCCTGCGCTTCGCCGAGCTGACGCAGGGACGCATGGCGGTGCTCATCTCGCACCGCTTCTCGACGGTGCGGATGGCCGACCGGATTCTCGTGCTCCAGGGCGGCGAGCTCGTCGACCAGGGGACCCATGAAGAGCTGGTGGCACGCGGCGGGTTGTACTCCGAACTGTTCGGCCTGCAGGCGGCGGGGTACCGCTAGACGAGGTACCGATCGTGCAGGATGGCGACGTGGTGCCGTTCATGTCCCGCGATGACGTAGGCGAGGGCGCGCACCGAAATCTCCTTCCCGTTGGCCACGCCGCGGCGCGTCACCATCTCGGCGTCGAAACCTCCGAACAGCGCGATCGTGGCGGCCCGTACCAGATCGAGATCTCGAGCGAGGTCCGTGAGGGGACGGGCGTCGAATCGCCCGGCCGGAGCGTACGTCTGTTCATCGAACCCAGCGAGCGGTGTGCGGTCGCCGCGCGCGAAGCGGAGGGCGCGATAGGAAGATGCGCTCGGCATCGGTCACGTGTCCTACGACCTCCTTGACGCTCCATTTGTCCGGCGCGTAGCGATGCTCTCCTCTGTCCTCGGGGATCGCGGCGAGCAGCTCCGCGGTCGTCCGCCGCTGCTCGCCCAGGAGGCGGAGCAGGTCCCCCTCCGGGACTTTCGAGATATACGCCTCGTAGAACGGTGCGTACTCCGTTGCCTGAGGGCGGGCAATCGTCGCGCTCACGGTGCTCTCCTGTTCGGGCGGGAACCCATCGGCGTTCTCGGATAATGAGAACACCCTTTCACGAGGCTTGCTCGATGACTGAGCCACTGCTGGTCCTGCCCCTGAGCGACGGCGTGCAGCCCGCGGCCCCCCTGGGGACTGCCGCCGGCGCCCCGGCCGACGACTCGCTCCTCGACGCCTACTCGCGAGCGGTGGTCGGCGCCGCCGAGCGCGTCGGTCCCGCCGTCGTGACCGTCGAGGTTGCCCAGCGCGTGCGGAGCCGCGGCCGCCCCGGCATGCGGGACGTGCCAAGTCATGGGTCGGGCTTCCTCATCTCGCCGGACGGGCTCGCGCTCACCAATAGTCACGTCGTGCACGGCGCCCGCAAGATCGTGGTCGTTCTCTCGGATGGCCGCCGGCTGGGCGCCGACTTGGTGGGTGACGATCCCGCGACCGACCTCGCCATCATTCGCGTGCACGAGGTGAGTCTCCCGACGACGGACCTGGGCGATTCGCGAGCACTGCGCGTCGGTGAGTTGGTGATCGCGATCGGGAACCCTTACGGATTCCAACAGACGGTCACCGCCGGTGTGGTGAGCGCGCTGGGCCGCTCGTTTCGCTCGGTCGGAGGCCGGCTGATCGACGACGTGATCCAGACCGATGCCGCCCTCAATCCGGGCAACTCGGGAGGGCCGCTCGTGAACAGCCGCCGACAGGTGATCGGGGTCAATACGGCGGTGATCCTGCCGGCACAGGGGATTTGCTTCGCCGTCGGAATCAATACGGCGAAATTCGTCGCGGCCCAGCTCATCAAGGAAGGTCGGATGCGGCGCGCCCGGATCGGCGTCGGTGGGCAGAACGTGCCGCTGCGGCGTGTCGCCGTGCGCCAGCACTCGCTCGAGGTGCCGGGGGGCATTCTCGTGCTCACGATCGAGCCCGGGAGCCCCGCGGAGCGGGCCGGGCTCGCGGCCGGAGACGTCATCGTCAGCCTGAATGGTCATCCAGTGGCGGGAATCGACGACCTGCATCGCCTGCTTGGCGCGGACGTCGTCGGCGTGAAGGTGCCGATCACCGTCGTGCGCGGCGCGGAGAAGCGGGATCTCGAAATCGTACCACAGGACACCTGACCTCGTTACGCGATCGCCACCTCCTCGCCGCGATCGGACTCGGGCAGCACCGGGGCATTGAGGAAGCCATGGCGCACTCCGGAGAGGGGCTGTGTAGATTGTAGCCCTCATGTCCGCCCCCCGCTCGCGTCTCAGCATCATCTTCCTGACGGTACTGATCGATCTCATCGGGTTCGGCATCATCATCCCGATCCTGCCATACTACGCCCAGCGGCTCGGGGCCGGCGGATTCCGGTTAGGGCTCTTGCTCGGCGTGTACTCGCTGATGCAGTTCGTCGCCACCGCCGTACTGGGCCGCACCTCCGACCGCGTCGGGCGCCGGCCCGTGCTGCTCTCCACGATGCTGTGCAACGCCGCGGGCTATTCGCTGTTTGCCGTGGCGCATTCCTATCCCCTGCTGTTCCTGGCCCGCGTGGTGTCGGGATTCGCGGGAGGCAACATTTCCGCGGCCCAGGCGTACATCGCCGACATCACCTCACCAGCCGAACGCTCGCGCGGGATGGGCGTGATTGGGGCGGCGTTCGGACTGGGCTTCATCATCGGGCCGGCGATCGGTGGGCTCTCGGCCCACTACCTCGGGCCCGCGGCGCCGGGCCTCGTAGCCGCCGGGCTGTCGCTGGCGAATTTTGTCTCGGCGTTCGCCATCCTTCCGGAATCGCTCGCTCACGAGCACCGCACGGCGCGTGCCCTGTGGGACTTCTCGCACATCGCCGACGCGGTCCGCAGCCCGCGGCTGGCGCCGCTCATGGCTGCCTGGGCGATCGCGCCGTTCGCCTTCGCCGGTTATTCGGTAGCGCTGCCGCTCTGGGCCGCGGTCGTCTTCGGATGGAAGGAGCAGCAGCTCGCCTGGCTCTTCACGGTGATCGGCGCGACCGCGGCGCTCGTGCAGGGATACCTGTTCGGTAAGCTCGCCGCCCGTGTCGGCGACCGGGCGCTCCTGATCGCGGGGGGGTTCGGCATGGCGGTCGCGATCGCGGTGATCCCCGCGCTTCACAGCACGCTCGCTCTGTACCTGTGGACGGTCGTGCTCGCGTTCGCCAACAGTATCTTCGGCCCCGCCGCCTCCGGGCTCGTGTCGATCTTCGCCGGCCCCGCAGAGCAGGGGTCGGTGCTCGGCGCGGCGCAGGCTCTGAGCGCGCTAGGCCGGCTGCTCGGGCCGATCGTCATCGGGCTGGCGTACGACCGCTCCCACACGGCGGCTTTCGTAGGCGCGGGAGCGGTCATGGCGTTCGGGGGACTGGCCACGCTCCGCGTACCGAAGGCCGAGCACGGATCACCCGGGATCCTAGACGCTGCGTCTGCCTAGCCGTCTCGCGCCTTCGGGGTTCATATTTTCCTGATCCCCTGCAGGAGTTGCATGCGCCTATGCGCGTATATAAGACGTCCGAGATCCGCAACGTGGCGGTGGTGGGCCACGGAGCGAGCGGAAAGACCTCCCTGGTCGATGCCCTCGCGTTCGTGGCCGGCACGAGCAAGCGTCACGGATCCGTCAAAGACGGCACCGCCCTCACCGACTACACCGCCGACGAGATCGAACGGAAGTACTCCATCAATCTGGCCGTTGCGGTCGCCGAGTGGATGGAGACGAAGATCAACCTGATCGACACCCCCGGCTATCTCGACTTCACGGGCGACGCGTTGGCCGGCGTCCACGCGGCCGACGGCGCCGTTGTGGTCGTGTCGGGCCCGGGCGGCGTCGAGGTCGGCACCGAGAAAGTGTGGGAGTACTGCGAGCAGCGGGACATCCCGCGCCTCTTGTTCGTGTCGTTGATGGACAAAGAGCACGCCAGCTTCGAGCGGGTGTACGAGCAGATCAAGAGCGTCCTCACGTCGAAAGTCATCCCGGTTGAGATCCCGATGGGCGAAGGGCCCGAATTTCACGGCATCATCAACCTGTTCTCGAAGAAACTGCACCGCTACAAGAAGGGCACGAAGACGGGCGAATACGACGAGCTGGACGTTCCAGCCGAGTACGTCGAGCGCTTCGAACGCTATTGGCGCGAGCTGATCGAGCGCATCGCCGAAACCGACGACCGCCTGCTCGAGCGCTACCTCGGCGGGGAGGAGATCGGGCGGGATGAAGCGATCGCCGCGATGAAGGCCGGCATGGCGCGCGGCGCGCTGTATCCGCTGTTCTGCGGCGCGGCGGAGCTGACCTACGGCACACGCGCGCTGATCACCAAGATCGTGGAGCTTCTGCCGGCGCCCACCGATCGACCTCCGATCGAGGCCCACCGCTGGGGCAGCGCGGAGAAGCTGAAGATCACGGCCGACGACGGCGGGCCGTTTGCGGCGCAGGTGTTCAAGACGATTTCCGAGCCCCACGTCGGCGACGTCACGTTGTTCCGGGTCTACTCGGGGAGGGTGAAGAACGGACAGGACGTCTACAACGCGCCACGCGAAGCGGCCGAAAAGCTCAACCACCTGTGCGTGGCGATCGGCAAGGACCGCGTGGAAATCGCCGAGCTGCACGCCGGGGACATCGGGATCGTGGCCAAACTGCGGGATACGCACACCAACGACACCCTGTCGACCAAAGAGATGCCGATCGTCCTTTCCAAGATTCCGTTCCCAGAGCCCGTGATCACCGAGGCGATCGAGGTGAAGCAGCGGGGCGAGGAAGAGAAGCTCTCGAACGGGCTGCACAAGCTGCACGAGGAAGACCCGACGTTCCAGTATGAGTACAACGGGGAGCTGCAGCAGACGCTGATCCGCGGATTGGGCGAGCGGCACCTTGAGATCATTGTGGGACGGCTGGCGCGCAAGTTCGGCGTTCACGCGCAGATCACGAAGCCGAAGATCGCCTACCGCGAGACGTTCAAGGGCAAGGCGGAGGGACAGGGCAAGCACAAGAAGCAGACCGGGGGACGAGGCCAGTACGGGGACTGCTGGATCCGCATCGCGCCGCTGCCGCGTGGATCAGGGCTGCAGTTCGTGGACGAAATCGTCGGCGGCGTCATTCCCCGCCAGTACATCCCGGCGGTGGAGCGCGGGGTGCAGGAGGCGGCGGCGCGCGGTCCCATCGCGGGTTATCCGGTTGTGGACTTCAAGGTGGAGCTGTACGACGGCTCGTACCACGACGTGGACTCGAACGAGATGTCCTTCAAGATGGCCGGCATCCTCGCCTTCCGGAACGTGAGCCCCAATGCGCGGCCGACCTTGCTCGAGCCCATTCTCGAGCTCGAGGTGTGGACGCCGGACGAATACCTGGGGGGGGTCATGGGCGATCTCTCTTCGCGGCGCGGTCACATTCTCGGCAGTCAAAAAGACGGCCGTCTGACCAAGGTCAAGGCGCTCGTGCCCGCGGCGGAGCTCGACCGCTACGCCACCACGCTGCACTCCGTGACGCACGGACGCGGGACGTACCGGCAGAAATTCCACATCTATCAGGAGGTGCCGCCCGAGGCGGCGCACAAGGTCGCCGAGGGGCGGAAGAAGGAGATGGAGGAGGCGGGGAAGGCGTAAACCGATGCCCCCGTCGCGGCTTGTCTTCGTGGTGCTGCTCGCCGCGTGCGGGCGGGATCATGCTGGGCCTCACGTCCCGCGACGCTGGGACACGTCCCAGACGGGGTTTCGCCTCGCGTCCCCTGCCGTCATCGCGGTCGCGAATGCAGGCCGGTGGTCGCAGGGAATCGCAAGCGACTACTTGCGATCATTCATGGACGATTTCGACGTTGCAGCGGATAGCCTTGAGCGAGTGGGTTACCAGGTTGGTGTGAGCTTCCGCGATAGCCTCCGCGTCGTGCAGGAGTCGGACTCCCTCAATCTGCGGCCTCGCGATACCGGGGCTGACGCGGGTTACTACTTCTTGATGCTTGGGCGTCCGCCGCACTTCGTGCCGGCCGGGGCCCGGAGGGGGCAGGTGCTGCACGCCGTGCGCGCATGGGAGCGCGCGCGGCAGGGCTCGTCGCAGACGCCGGTCGCGGTAGGGGCCCCAGCGTCATCGGTCGCCGTTCCTGAACGCCCGCCCGTCGCGCGGCTCCACCCGACGGTCCTGCTACCGCTCGATTCGTTCCACAGCCTCCCTCCCGGAGCCCGCACGGTGTTCGAGCGAAGGGGGTGCCGCGTGCCGCAATCTCCCTACGCGGGAACCAGCCCGAGCAACGTGGTGCAGGGGCACTTCGGCCGGAAGGATCAAACAGACTGGGCGGCGCTGTGCGCTGCGGGGGAGACGATGATCGTAGTCATCGCATGGGGCGGTCCCGCCGCCTGTCCCGACACCTTGCAGCGGACCGCGCAGCCAGTCTCAGAAGAGCATGGCATCGCCGCGGTCGACTCGGCCTACATCGAGCAGCACGAACAGTGGTACGGGGGAGAGAGGTCCTTCCCGGTGGACCATGAAGGGATCGACTTCGGGATTGAGGACAAGGCTTCCACGGTGTGGTACTGCCACGACGGGGAGTGGTGGCAGTTGCCGGGAGCGGACTGAATGACCCTGTCACGGTTCAGTACTCTGGTGCTGCTCGCGGTCGCGTGCGGGCACGACCACGCTCGGCCCCACGTTCCACGGCGCTGGGACACGTCCCAGCGCGATTTCCGCG
>JBGPIJ010000047.1:0-13572 GCA_041484865.1 Gemmatimonadota bacterium | reverse complement strand
GTTGCGCCGCCAGGCGCGTCACCCCGAGATGCGGCCGCTCGTGCTGTTCACACCGAAGAGCCTGCTGCGGCTGCCGCAGGCGGCGTCGCGGCTCGACGAATTGACCAACGGCGGCTTCCGCCCCGTACTCGACGATGTCGCCGCGGCGAGCCGTCGCGACACCGTCCGCCGGCTGGTGCTGTGCACCGGAAAGGTCTACTACGACTTGATCATGTCCCCCGCACGCGCCGCCGCGCCCCACGTCGCCGTGGCGCGAGTCGAGCTGCTCTATCCGTTCCCCGCGGTCGAGCTCGCGGAGCTGGTTCGGCGCTATCCCGCGCTCGCTGAGATCGTCTGGGTGCAGGAAGAGCCGCGCAACATGGGACCGCAGAAGTTCATGCTGCCGCAGCTGCGGACGCTCGTGTCGGGGAACGTGACCCTGCGGGACATTGGGCGCCCGGAGCGCTCGAGCCCCGCGGAAGGTTATCCCGCCGCTCATCAGGACGAGCAGACCCGGATCGTGGCCGCGGCATTCGCCTAACCTGACCCACGAGGGGAACGAAGGGCAGACTTTGCGATACTATTTGCTCTGGTTAGGTTGCTGCGGCTCGCTCACCTCCAGTCAACATCAGGTGCCTTGATGCTCGCGATCCTGCTCGTGCTCCTCCGCGGACCCCTCCCCGGCCACCCCCCGGGGCAGTGGACCACCGCCCGTCGCCTCCCCGAGCCGCTGCTCGAGGCCCGGGCCGCGGTGCTGCGCGGCAAGATCTACGTCGCGGGCGGGATCGACGGGAGCGGCCAGCCCTCGACCCACGTGTACCGCTACGATGCCGGCACCGACAGCTGGGAGCGGGTCGCCGACCTGCCGGCCGGCCGCCACCACATGCCGCTCGCGGTGATCGGGGATTCGGCGTTGTACGCAATCGGGGGTTTCTCGGGCAAGGACTTCCGGGCCGAGCGGACGGTGTGGGTCTACCATCCCGACAAGAACGCGTGGGAGCCGCGGGCCCAGCTCTCGCGGCCGCGTGCGGCAGCGGCGGCGGTGAGCGTGGGAGGCAAGGTCGTCGTCATCGGGGGGTTGGAGCGGATCGTGGACGGCGGGATGTCGGACCTGACGCCTATCTATGATCCCACGTTCGACGCCTGGCACAACGGATGGCCGATCCTGACGAAGCGCGACCATCTCACTGCGGAGGTGGTACGAGACATGATCTACGTGATCGGCGGACGGCTGCTCAATCCCGATCACAATTTCGACGTGGTTGAAGCGTACGACGCGGCGCGCGACCGCTGGAGCCGGGAAGCGCCCATGCCCCAGGCGAGCGGCGCGGGCGGCTCCGCGGTTCTGGACGGCAAGGTGCACGTCTTCGGAGGCGAGAGCCGATCCGCGACGTTCGACCTGCATGAGGTGTACGATCCGGCGAGCAACCAGTGGAGCAGCGCGGCGCCGCTGCCGACGCCGCGTCACGGCATCGCGGTCGCGGCGCTGAACGGGAAGATCTACGTGATCGGCGGCGGCACGCGGCCTGGATTCTCTGAAAGCGACATCGTCGAAGTCTTTACGCCCTAAAGGCGCTGCGTGGTGCACTCGATAGCCCGCTACGTCGTCTTTGGTCTCTTCTGCCTCTCTCTCCTCCTTGCGCTCGCCGGGTGGCTGGTCCGCACCCGTCGCGTGCCGCCGTTCGGCGCATTGCGCCGCGTGCTGCGGGCGGTGAGCGATCCGGTCCTCCGCCCCATCGAGACCCGCCTCGTGCGGGCGGGCGGGAACCCGATCCACGCCGGCTGGTGGCTGGTGATCGGCGTCGCGGTGGCGGGCGTCGTGCTGCTGTCGCTGCTCGATTGGGTGACCGGCGTCGTGGTCCAGTTCGCCGGCGCGGCGGGGGGAGGTCCACGCGCCGTACTGCGACTCGCCATCACCCTCGTCTACAACGTCCTTTTCATCGCGCTGCTGGTGCGGGTGATCGCGTCCTGGATCGGGATGTTTCGCTATTCGCGCTGGATGCGGCCGGCGTACGCCCTGACCGATTGGCTGGTCGAGCCGATCCGCCGCATCCTACCGCCCGCCGGGATGTTCGATTTCACTCCGCTCGCGGCGTGGCTCGTACTCTGGGCGCTGAAACAGCTGCTCCTGTCCGTCATCTGACGAGAATGGCGAGCGTGACGGTGCACATCGTTCCGCGCGCGCGCGCGACGGCCGTCGTCGGCATGCACGGCGATGCGATTAAGATCCGCGTCGCCGCTCCGCCGGTCGAGGGCGCCGCGAATGCGGAGCTGGTGCGATTCCTCGCGAGACGTCTGCGCGTGCCGGAGAGCGCGGTGACGATCACGCACGGGACGAGCGGACGCCGCAAGACGGTCGCGGTTGCCGGCGTCGCGTCGACCCGGATCGAGCGAGCGCTCCTCGCGGAGGGACCGGAATGAAGCTTCTCAAGTTCCTCATCAATTTCGTGGTGGCCACACTCGCGAGCGTGCTGGGCGAGAAGGTGTTCGGCGCCTGGGGTATGGTGCTCGGATTCATTGCGGGCGGGATCGCGGCGTGGTGGGTCGTGGCGCGGGTGTTCGAGTTCTAGGCGATGTCCGCTGTCCCGGTTGTCTCGGTGTCTCTCCCCTTGAAAATGCGGAACAAGTAGTAGAGCGACGGAAACAGGATCACGGCACCGAGCACGAGCGCGCCGAGCACGAGCGCGAGCGTGATCGTGGGCGCCGCCGACCCGTCGATCGCGAAATCCGGCGGCACCAGATACGGGTACTGCGTCAGCGCCCACCCCCACAGGATGAGCGACACCTCGGCCGCCGCGGCGATGCGGGCCCAGCGCCACCGCCGGAGCCACAGCGCCGCGAGGCCGCCGAGCGCCGCCGCGGCGGTCAGCAGGTGCAGCGGTGACGCCCACGGCGAGCCGAGCAGACCTTGCTGCAGTGACGGCGCGACGCCGCGCGACAGCGCGAGGGCGGCGATGCCGGTCACCATCACCGCGATGCCGGCGCCGAGCCCGCGGCGCCGGAAGTCGTTCTGCAGTTCCGGATCGGCGGACTCGAGCGTCAGGTACACCGCGGCCAGGAAGGCGAAGCAGGCAAGCGCGAACACCCCCACCGCGAACGCGAACGGATCGAGCCACGGCGCGACGTAGATCGCATAGAACCCTTCTCCCTTCCCGCTTCCCCCTTCCCCCACTCTCCCCGATGCGACCGCCCCGACCGCCATCCCGAGCAACAGCGGCGTTACGAGGCTGGCGATCGCGAACAGCCGCCCCCAACGCCGTTGCACCTCGTCGCGCTGGCCCCCGTAACTCCGAAACGCGAACGCCGACCCCCGCAGCACGATCCCGAACAACGCCAGCGAGAAGGGGATGTGCAACCGGATGCTGAGCTGAGCGAACGCCGGCGGAAAGCAGGTGAACAGCAGCACGACCGCGACAATGAGCCACACGTGGTTCGCTTCCCACACCGGCCCGATGGCGTGCTCAACGAGATCACGCTGCTCGCGCTTGCGCGGGCCGCTCGCCAGGAGGTCCCACACCCCGCCGCCGAAGTCCGCGCCCGCGAGCAGGACGTAGGCGTTGAGCGACGCGACCACGACGCCGGCCAGGATCTCCGCGAGCGTCACTTTGCTCCCTTCCCCCTTCCCTCTTCCCTCTGCGCCGGCATTGGCCGCCACAGCCACTCGGGAACCGTGGGACTGCGGACAATCTGGCGATACAGGAGCAACGCCACGATTACGCCGAGGAAGCAGTAGAGCAGCGTGAACGCGACGAACGGCACGACCAGCCCCGGCATTGGGGTCACGGCATCCTTGGTTCTCAGTATGCCGTAGATCACCCACGGCTGGCGTCCCAGCTCGGTGGCCATCCATCCCGCCTCGGTCGCGAGGAATCCCATCGGCGTCGCCAGCACGAGCGCCCACATGAGGGGGCGATTCTCCGCCAGCGCCTTGTGCTTCCCGCTTGCCCCTTCCCCCTTTCCCTGTCTCCACCGCGCAAACGCCGCCCAGAGGGCCACGAGCGCCATGTACGTGCCGAGCGCGGCCATGAGATCGAACGACCAATGCACCGCCGCCACGTTCGGCCATTGGTCGCGCGGGATCGCGTCCAGGCCCTTCACCTCGGCGCCGGGGTCGTGGAAGGCGAGGAGCGAAAGGCCGTACGGGATCCGGATCGCGTAGCGCGTGGTGCGCGCGTCGAGGTCCGGCCACCCGCCCAGCACCAGCGGCGCGCCGCGCTCGGTGTGGAACGCCGCTTCCATCGCGGCGAGTTTCGCCGTTTGGTAACGCGCCACTTGGCGCGCGGCGAGGTCGCCCGACACCGGCTGTAGCACGGCGGCCGGCCCGCCCACCAGGAGCGCGATCGCGAGCGCGCGGCGATGGAACGCGTTCGCCGGGTCTTTCAGCAGGAGGAACGCATGGATGCCGGCGACGGCGAGCCCGGTGGCGGCGTATGCGGCGAGCAGCATATGCAGCGTCTGCGACAGCGCCGCCGGGTTCCGCATCGCCGCGATCGGGTCCAGGCGCGTCATCACACCGTTCACCAGCTCGAAGCCCGTGGGAGTGTTCATCCAGGCGTTCACGATCACGACGAAGATCCCCGACAACGCGCCGCTCACCGCCACCAGCACCCCGGCAAGCAAGTGGGCGCGCGGCGGAATACGGTCCCAGCCGTACAGGTAGATCCCCAGGAAGATCGCCTCCATGAAGAAGGCGAACCCCTCGAGCGAGAACGGCATCCCGATGACGGCGCCGGCGAACCGCATGAAACCGGGCCACAGCAGGCCCAGCTCGAACGACAACACTGTCCCCGACACGGCGCCGACGGCGAACAGGATCGCGGTGCCTCTCGCCCAGCGCCGCGCCAGCTCGTGGTAGATCTCGTCCCCGGTCGCGAGCCAGCGCCGCTCCGCCACGACCATCATCACCGGCATTCCGATGCCGATCAGCGCGAAAATGATGTGAAAGGCGAGGGAAATGCCCATCTGCGAGCGGGCGGCGAGGAGGTCGGACATGGCTCACAAAATAAGTGCGTGGTGCGTGGTGCGTGGTGCGTGGTGCGTGGTGCGTGGGGGCATGCGGTGCACACCGCGCCTCGGGACCGCACCGTCGACAACCACCCACTACGCACTTCCGTTTAGCGAGCCGCGACCTAGATTTCGAGGCAACAATCGGCATCGTGGTGATTTACGGCGTATTGCGGCCACGTTAAACAATCCGCTAAAAAGCCTGCCCGTTACGGCTTTGCTCGCCGTGGCGGGAATTTTCTTTAGGGGAAGAGGGAGGGGGGGAAGCGAGAAGGGTGGGAGATATCACGCTTCGCAAGCTCATCGACGATGGTCGCGTCCATGTTCTCGATGGCGCGATGGGGACGATGCTGTACTCGAAGGGCTTCTTCCTCAACGTCTGCTACGATGAGCTGAATCTGAAGCAGCCCAAGCTCGTGCAGGACGTGCACGAGGCCTACGTGCGCGCCGGCGCCGAGGTCCTGGAGACCAACACGTTCGGCGCCAATCCCGTCAAGCTCGCCACCTACGGTCTCGCCGACGACACGGAGAAGATCAATCAGGCGGCGGCCGAGCTCGCACGCCGAGCCGCCGATGGCCGCGCCAGCGTCGTGGGAGCGATCGGACCCCTGGGCGCGCGCCTCGAGCCATTCGGTGCCACGTCGCGCGAGGAAGCGTTCGGCTTCTTCCAGCGCCAGGTGAACGGCCTGCTCGCGGGGGGCGTGGACGGCTTCGTCCTGGAGACATTCTCGGATGCCGACGAGCTGCACGAGGCGTTGCGCGCGGTACGGAGTCGCACCGATCTCCCCGTGATCGCGCAGATGACGATCGGCACCGACGGCCTCACCTATTACGGCACCGATCCCGCCACCTTCACGAAGCAGCTCACCGGATGGGGCGCAGACGTCATCGGAGTGAATTGCTCCGTGGGGCCGGCGGGGATTCTCGACGCCGTCGAAAAAATGGTGAAGGTGACCGACCGTCCGATCTCGGCGGTGCCCAACGCGGGACTTCCCAAGGACGTGGGCGACCGCAAGATCTACCTCGCAAGTCCCGAGCACATGGCGACGTTCGCGCGGCGCATGATCGAGGCGGGCGCGCGCTTCGTGGGCGGCTGCTGCGGCACCACGCCTGAGCACATCAAGAAGATCCGCGACTACGTGGCGAGCGTGGTCCCGCGCCACCAGCCGGCGGTGGTCTCGCGCGAAACGGTCACGGCGCCGGCAGGCGCCGCTGCCGCGCCGCTCGGCGAGCGGTCGCGCTTCGCCGCCAAGCTCGCGAAGGGCGAGCTCGTGACGTCGGTCGAGATCGTGCCGCCCAAGGGCGTCGATCCCACGTTGATGTTCGAGCAGTGCCGTGCCCTCAAGGCGGCCGGCGTCGACGCCGTCAACGTCCCCGACGGCCCGCGCGCGCAGAGTCGCATGGGCGCGCTGCTCTCGTCGGTGATCATCGAGCGTGAGGTGGGGATCGAGACCGTCACCCACTACTCGTGCCGCGACCGCAATCTGCTGGGCATGCTCTCGGACGTGCTCGGCGCGTCGGCGGCGGGACTCCGCAATCTCCTGATCGTCACGGGCGATCCGCCGAAGATGGGCCCCTACCCCGAGGCAACGGCCGTCTTCGACATCGATTCGATCGGGCTCACGAATCTCGTGTACCGCCTGAATCACGGGCTCGATCCGGGCGGCAACCCGATCGGCAAGCCGACACGCTTCGCGATCGGCGTCGGCGTCAACCCGGCGGCGCCCGATCTCGAGCGCGAGCTGTCGCGCTTCGCCTGGAAAGTGGATGCGGGCGCCGATTTCGCGGTCACGCAGCCGGTGTTTGATCCCGCGCAGCTCGAGGATTTCCTGAAGCGGGTCGAGCAGTTTCGCATTCCGATCGTGGCCGGCATCTGGCCGTTGCTCTCACTCCGCAACGCGGAGTTCCTCGCGAACGAGGTGCCCGGCGTGTCGGTGCCCGAGTCGATCCTCACGCGGATGCGCAAAGCGAGTGAGCAGGGGAAGGAGGCGGCGCTCGCCGAAGGCGTGAAGATCGCGCGGGAGATGTTCGCGCTCGTGAAGCCGAGCGTGCAGGGGATTCAGGTCAGCGCGCCGTTCGGACGCGTGGAGGTGGCGCTCGAGGTGTTCAAATAGACGGAGGTCTTGGAATGCGTCCATCCATTGGTCAAAAGGCCGAGCGCACCATTCGTCTGACCGCCGAGCATGTCGCGGGCTATGCCTCACTCACCGGTGATTACAATCCCCTGCACTTCGACGAGTCTTTCGCCGCCCAGACAAAGTTCGGCCGCCTGGTCGTCCAGGGCGGCCTCACCACGGGTCTCCTGCACGCCTTGGTGGCAATGGACTTGCCCGGACCCGGGAGCGTCTTCCTCAGCCAGAACTGGCGCTTCACTGCCCCGGTGTTCATCGGTGACACGATCACGGCCCAGGCTCAAGTCCTCAGTGTCCATCCCACGAAGCCAGTGACGCAGTTGAGCATTCGCGTGAGCCGCCAGGACCAGGAAGTCGTGCTCGAGGGCGAGGCCTGGTGCTACACGTTTGCGGGGGACGACAAATAGTCCCGGACGGGCGTGCCGCCTAGCGGCGCCCGCGCCTTCGCTTTCTATTCTGCTCTGTCCTCGTCTCCCGAAGCGAGCCTTCGAATGAGCATCGCCCAGTCCCTGCTGCCCGAGAGCGTGTACCTCCGTTTGATCGACGTACCGCTGCCGTCCATCTACGGACCCACGGCGGACGAGGGGTGGTGAGATGGAATGGCGCGCATGATCGCGAGCCAGTGCTGCGCCACTGACCAAGAATTCGATCCCCGCGTGGCGCGACGCGACCTCCGGCGATTTCGGCGCCGCGGCCCCAATCG
The DNA here is from genome assembly GCA_041484865.1 of Gemmatimonadota bacterium. GTDB lineage: Bacteria > Gemmatimonadota > Gemmatimonadetes > Gemmatimonadales > GWC2-71-9 > AG25. The sequence continues at coordinate 5,754 of JBGPIJ010000047.1, read as the reverse complement.
GGCCACCCTCCAACTCGTGGCCGCCGTCCAGGACGCTCCCCTTTCACCCCAGCCGACCCTGCTCGACATCGGTGGCGGCGTCGGCGCGATTCATCACCTGCTCCTCGACTCGGGCTTCGCTCGAGCAGTCCAGATCGATGCGTCCGCGGCGTACCTCTCCGTCGCCGCCGCCGAAGCTCAGCGCCTCGGTCACACCGATCGGGTCACGTTCCAGCACGCCGACTTTCAGGCGGTGGCAGCGGACGTCCCGCCGGCGGAGGTCGTTACCCTCGACCGGGTGGTCTGCTGCAACCCCGACTTTACCGGTATGCTTGGGGCCGCCGCGGACCACGCGCGCCGGCTCGTCGGCTTCACCTATCCCCGCCCTCGGTGGCTCGCGCGTGTTATCGTTGCGATAGCCAACGGCTGGCGCCGGCTCTGGGGCCATTCATTTCGCGTGTACGTTCACTCCCCGACAGCGATGACCGCGGTGCTTGAGCGGCGTGGCATGCGGCGCCGCTGGGTCGGCGGGACGTGGATCTGGGCCGCCGAGCTGTTCGAGCGCCCGGGAGCCTACTGAGGAGGCACCATGAACTGGAAGTTGATTTTTCAACTGTCATTGCTCGGTCTGGCGATGGGCCTCGCCACCGTATTCTTCATCCCCTCGAGCCTCGAACCGGTGCTCTGGCTCGTGGTGTTCGTGATCTCCGCGTACGCCATCGCGACGCGATCCTCGAAGAAGTACTTCCAGCACGGCCTGCTCGTCGGCATCGCCAACAGTGTCTGGGTCACGGCCGCGCACGTCGCGCTGTTCGACCGCTACATCGCGAACCACCCGCGCGAGGCCGCGATGATGACCTCCATGCCTCTCCCCGACTCTCCACGACTCATGATGTCGCTGGTCGGTCCGGTGATCGGCATCGTCTCCGGGCTCGTGATCGGGCTCTTCGCAGTCGTCGCCGCCAGGTTCGGCGGGCGCCTGAAGCCGTGAAACCGATTCCCGACGGCAACCGCTGGTGGATCGCCACGCACCAGGAGGACGTCTCGCCGGAGGAGATGGCGCGGCGGGCCGCGACGAGGCAGTAGGGTGGACGATCGGCCCATCGAGGTGCGGCGCGGCGCGCTCGTGCTCTCCACCGACCGCCGGCGACTCGATCCGGTGGCCGTCATCGCCCTGCTCCGCACGACCGATTGGGCCCGCTCCATCACGCCCGACATTGTCGCCCGGGCGATCGAGAACTCCGTCTGCTTCGGGGTCTCCGACGGCCCCGCCCTCGTCGCCTTCGGGCGCGCCATCACCGACCTTGCGACGTTCGCCTACTGGTCGGACATCGTCGTCGCCGAGACCAACCGCGGACGGGGCATCGGTCGGTGGCTGAGTGAGACCATGCTCTCGCATCCCGAGCTTCAGGGGTTCCGGCGCGTCAGCTTGCTCACACTCGATGCGGCACCGCTGTACGCCAAGCTCGGCTTCACGCCGGGCGCGGGAGCGCTCACATATATGGAACGAAGCGACGCTCGCGAGGCTGGCGGCGCCCCGTCCCGCGGCTAGAATCTCCCTGACCTAGAACACCCCCGGAGGACTCCATGCCCGGCGTCAAGCTCGTCGTGCTGTACCCGCCCCCGAAGGACGTCGCCGCGTTCGAAAAGCTCTATGCCGACGAACACGTCCCGATGGTGGTGAAGAAGCTCGCGGGCAAAACGAAATTCGTCGCCACCAAGGTACAGGGCTCGCCGCAAGGCAAGCCCGCCTTTCACCGCATCGCCGAGGTCCACTTCCCGTCGCTCGAGGCGCTACAAGCCTGCGCCGCATCGGCCGGGGGCAAGGAGACGCTGGCGCACGCGGCCAAGATCTCGACCGGTGGTCCACCGGTCGTGCTGGTCGCCGAGGAGCAGGTGTCTACGTTCTGATCGCGCGGGCCAGGAGCGTGCGCAGCGTCGCGAAGTCGACGTTGGTGAGGTCGTCGAGCACGAGCGCGGCCCCGTGGAAGTCGTGTTCCCGGGTGTAGTCGTTGACCGTGATCACGGTGGCGATGCGGGCGGCGAGCGCCGCCCGCAGGCCGTTCTCTGAGTCCTCGAACGCCACACACTCAGGCCCCGATAGGCCCAGCCGGTCGAGCACGTAGTGATAGATGTCGGGCGCCGGCTTTTTCGCCGCCACGACGTCCCCCGCGCCGATGACGTCGAACCAGCGTTCCGCGTCCGGCGCGAGCGCGTGCTGTAGCAGCGCGGTGACGTTATCGGCGGTCGTGGTGGTGACAATGGCGAGGCGCACACCCTCGCGCCGCGCCTCTTCGAGCAGCCTTCGCACCCCCGGCCGCAGGGGGATCCCCGCTGCGGCGACGAGCGCCGTGTAGTAACCGGTCTTCGCCGCATGCAGCCGGACGATGAGATCGTCGAAGTCGGGCGGCCGGCGATAGTCGGACCGGTAGCGCTCCACGTAGTGGCGCATCCGCTCCTTGCCGCCGGTGATGGCGAGCAGCCGGCCATAGAGCGGCACGTCCCACACCCAATCGAGCCCGGCCGCGGCGAACGCCAGGTTGAAGGCCACCCGGTGTCCGTCGCGCTCGGTGTCGGCAAGCGTGCCATCTACATCGAACAGCAGTGCCTTGAGTCCAATTGGCATTGTGGGCGCAAACTAACCGCTCCCGGGCACGACTCCCAGACCGGCGCGGTTGCGCCACCACGGACCAACCCACACCTTAGGACCGCCCCATCACTGAGGTCACCCCATGGTAGGCCTGTCCGCGCTGTTGATCCCGATCCTCTTGTCGGCGGTGATCGTCTTCGTCGTAAGCTCGGTGATTCATATGTTCACCCCCTGGCACAAGAGCGACTACCCGAAGCTGCCGAACGAAGATCGGGTGCTCGATGCGCTCCGTCCGTTGAGCATCCCCCCGGGCGACTACATGGCGCCGCGCCCGTCCGGCATGGAGGAAATGCGCTCTCCTGCCTTCGCGGAGAAGCAGAAGCGAGGGCCCGTGCTCATCCTCACCGTGATCCCGAGCAGGCCGGTGTCGATGGGCGGGCCTCTGGTACTCTGGTTCCTCTACTCGGTCGTCGTCGGCATCTTCGCGGGATACATCGCCAGCCGCGCGTTGCCGTCAGGCGCCACATACCTGCCGGTCTTCCGCTTCGTCGGCACGACCGCCTTCCTCGCCTACGGGCTGGGGTTGTGGCAGATGTCCATCTGGTACCACCGCTCCTGGAGGACGACGGTCAAGTCGACCGTGGACGGCCTCATCTATGGGCTCCTCACGGCGGGAACGTTCGGGTGGCTGTGGCCGCGCTAGCGATGTAATGGCCTCCAAGGCCGCGAGGCTGGCGCTGGCGTGCCTGGTCTGTCTCGCGGTGATCGCGGGTGTCGTCGTGGTGGTGGAACGGCTGGTCAAACGCTGATACCGGGGAGGGTCCCATGCACAAGAACATGGGCGTCGCAGACCGCGCGATCCGGACGCTGGTCGCGCTCGCCATCGCTGTGCTGTACTTCACGCATCGCATCAGCGGGACGGTCGCGCTCGTGTTGGGTGTCATCGCCGTCGCATTCCTGGTCACGAGCTTCATCGGGTGGTGCCCGTCTTACCTGCCGTTTGGTCTCTCTACCCGCAAAGACCCTCGGCCGCCGGGCACCACGGCTGCCTGACGCGCATTCCGATGCTGGCGAACCGTCTCCCTGCTCGACTGCTCGCCGTTGTTCTCGCCGCGCTTCCGCTCGCTGCTGGCTCCTGCGCACTCGCCTTCACCCACGGTCCGCCGCAGGGCCACGAGCAGATGGCGGACTTCACGTGCACGGAAAGCGACGTGGCGCCGGTCCTCGACCTTGCCTGGGGGGGATACCTCATCGCCGATGTGCTCTACCTCGCTGCCAATCCCGACCGGTATCAGGGCACGGGCGGCTTCTTCGCCCTCTCGGTGGCGTGGATCGGGGCGTCCGGAATCTCGGCCGCGGTCGGATTCGACCGGAGACGGAAGTGCATAGCCGCGAAGCGGAACCTCGTTCAACGGCAGGCCCAAAGCGCGGACGCAGGTCCGCTCCTCGGGTCTCCAGGCATTCGGGTCGTGAACGTCACTCCGAGCACGGATACGCTCGAACCTGAACAGGGCGTCCAATTGGTGGCAAGCGCGTTCGCCTCGAGCGGAGCGGTCGTGCCCGATAGAACGTTCACCTGGTCGTCGTCCAACGACGCCATCGCGTCCGTCGGCAATGCGGGATTCGTGACCGCGCACGCTCCTGGGACGGTCGTCATCGCCGCCAACACGGACAACGTCGTGGGGACGGCGAGCATCGTCGTCCTCTCCCCGCGTTGAGAGGCATTCTCATGAAGATCGGCATCATCGGCGCGGGCATCGTCGGCCAGACACTCGGGCAGGGCTTCGCGACCCTCGGGCACGACGTGAAAATCGGCACCCGCAGGCCAAACGACGATAAGATCACCGCCTGGGCGAAGAAAGCCGGCGCCAAGGTCTCGGTGGGCAGCTTCGCGGACGCCGCCGCCTTCGGCGACGTCGTCGTCCTCGCGACTGCCTGGTCGGGCACTGAGAACGCCATCAAGCTCGCCGGACCGAAGACCCTCGCGGGGAAGGTCGTCATCGACGCGACGAATCCGCTCGCTCCAGCCCTGAACGCGCCTCCCACGCTCGCCATCGCGGGCAGCGATTCCGCCGGCGAGCAGGTGCAGCGCTGGCTGCCCCAGTCGAAGGTCGTGAAGGCGTTCAACCACGTTGGCAACGCGTACATGTTCCGGCCGCAACTCCCCGGCGGCCCACCCGACATGTTCATCGCCGGCAACGACGCGGCGGCCAAGCAGAGCGTGACCGATATTCTCAAGTCGTTCGGCTGGAGTGTGATCGACCTCGGCGGAATCGACGCCTCGCGCTACCTCGAGCCGCTCGCGATGGTCTGGATCCTGTATGGAATCCGCACGAATACATGGAACCACGCCTTCAAGCTCTTGAGAAAGTGATGCCGCGCAACGCCCTTGGTCGACGCTAATCTGGAGATGTGGCAATTCTTCGAGCGGTTCACGCGCTGACGACATGATCGTGCGCTCCTGGCCCGCCTTGGCGTTCGTCCTCGTCGGGTGCAGCTCGTCCCCCCTCGGCGTAGGTGATCAGTTCTCTCTGGCGATGGGCGAGCGCGCTTCCATCGCCGCGATCAACCTCTCGATCCGCTTTCTCCGGGTCCCCGCGGACTCGCGTTGTCCCGCCGGCGCCGATTGCATCACCGCAGGCGATGCCACTGTGCTGGTCGAAGTGGCGCCGTTGAACGGGGACGCGAAGACCGATACGCTGCATACGGACTCCGATCCACGCTCCATACAGCTTCCCGGGGTCGCGCTGCAGCTCGTCCGCCTCGACCCGTATCCGCGTGTCGGACAATCCATCCCGCAGAACGCGTACGTCCTGACGCTCGTCACCCATCCCGCTCCGTAGTAGCAATTAGACGCTCGGCTGACCGCCCGGGAGGACGCTGCTCGACACGCGCGCCCGCCTCCGGACGCGGTCAGGTTGGCACGACACCTGCCGAGGGCGGAGTGATCTTTCGCTCGGACGTGTCCTATGCGTACGGTGGTTCGCGTCGGCACACCGATGACCGCGCGGCTGGTGGCGCTCGCGGTGCTTGCCTGCGCGACACTGCTTCCCGGCGCGGCGGCGCAGCAGGGACGCGTGATTCCCCGAGCTGACCTCGCGCGCCTGCGCGGCGACTCCGCGCGGCCGCGCCAGCTCACGCGCGTCGCGCCCGGCCGGACCGATACGATCGCGCGGCGCGCCCAG
>JBGPIJ010000046.1:0-13686 GCA_041484865.1 Gemmatimonadota bacterium | reverse complement strand
CTGTTCGAGCTGATCACCGAGACGCCCGAGTACTACCTCACGCGCACGGAGACGGGGATTCTCGCCGGTGCGGCGGACGAGGTCCGGACGCTCACCGGTCCGCGCACCCTGGTCGAGCTCGGCTCGGGCGCGTCGGTGAAGACGCGCTACCTGTTGTCGGCGTACGCCGATGTCCGCCACACGATGGAATACGTGCCCGTGGATGTGAGCGACTCGGCCCTACACGCCGCCAAGCGCGCGCTCGCCCAAAGCCATCCGACGGTGCGGGTTCGGGTCGTGCACGGTACCTACGACGCCGTGTTTCCCATGCTGCCGCGCCTGTCGCCCCTGCTGCTCGTGTTCCTCGGCAGCACCATCGGCAACTTCAATCAAACCGAAGCGCTGGTGTTCTGGACGCAGGTGAGCCGCTATCTCCGTCGGGGCGATTTCGTGCTGGTCGGCGTCGATCTCGTGAAGGACGCGAGCATTCTGAACGCGGCGTACAACGACATGGCGGGCTACTCGGCGGCGTTCACCACGAATCTGTTCGCCCGCATGAACCGGGTGCTGGGTTCGGGCGTCGACGTCTCCACGATCCGCCACCGGGCGGTCTACAACGCGCCCTGGCAGCGCATCGAGATCTCCGCCGAGTTCGAAGCGGACCAGACGATCGCCGTTCGGCCGCTCGAGCGTTCGTTCGACATCGCCGCCGGTGAGAGCGTGATGACCGAGATCAGCCGCAAGTTCGTCCTCGCGGACTTCGAGGAATACCTGCGGACCTTCGGTCTCGAGGTCCGGCGCACTTTCACGGACGCGCGCGGGTGGTATGGGGTGCTGCTGCTCGAGCGCGCCGCCGGTGCCTGAGACACGTACGGCGCGGGCCCCCGCCCGGGCGCGACCCGGCACGCCGCTCGTGGACGCCTATCGCACCGTGCGCGCGGCGAGCGAGTGGCTGTGCGAGCCGCTGGCGATCGAAGACTACGTGGTGCAGTCGATGCCCGACGCGAGTCCCGCCAAATGGCACCTCGCCCACACGACTTGGTTCTTCGAAACGTTCGTGCTCAAGCCCGCGGCGCCGCGGTACCGCTCCCCGCATCCCGAGTTCGAGTTTCTGTTCAACTCGTACTACAACGCCATCGGGCCGCAATTCGCGCGACCGGATCGCGGCAAGCTGACCCGCCCCACGGTCGAGGACGTGCGCCGGTATCGGGCCCACGTGGATGCCGCGATGCTGCACCTGCTCGAGCAGCGCGGCGACGAGCCCGGCCCGACCGCCGACGTCGTGCTCCTCGGGCTGCATCACGAGCAGCAGCATCAGGAGCTGATCCTCACCGACGTGAAGCATCTGCTGGCCTGCAATCCACTCCATCCCGTCTATCGCGATGCGCCGCCGCCGCTCGCGATCGCCGCACCACCACCGCTCGGCTGGTTCGCGGGGCCTGAAGGGGTGCGCGAAATCGGGTTCTCCGGGGACGGATTTGCGTTTGACAACGAGTCGCCCCGCCATCCCGTGTACGTGACGCCATTCGAGCTCGCGTCCCGGCTCATCACCTGTGGCGAATACCGCGCGTTCATGGACGACGGCGGCTATCGACGCCCCGAGCTGTGGCTCGCCGACGGCTGGAACGCGGTGCGGGAGCGGGGTTGGTGCGCGCCGCTGTACTGGGAGGCGCGCGACGGGGAATGGTGGACCACGACGCTCGCGGGGTTCCGTCCAGTGCGGGACGCGGAGCCCGTCTGCCACGTCAGCTACTACGAGGCCGACGCGTACGCGCGCTGGGTCGGAGAAGGACCGCGGCTTCCCACCGAAGCGGAGTGGGAGATCATGGCGCAACCGGCTGCGCTGTCCGGCAACTTCGTCGAGGACGGCCATTTCCATCCGGTGCCGCTGGGAACGGGCGACGCCAAGTCACCTGCACAGCTGTACGGCGACGTGTGGGAGTGGACGCAGAGCGCGTACGCCGCCTACCCGGGCTATCGCCCCGTGGCGGGCGCGCTGGGCGAGTACAACGCCAAATTCATGTCCAACCAGCTGGTCCTGCGGGGTGGGTCGTGCGCGACGCCGCGCACGCACATCCGGCCCACGTACCGTAACTTCTTCCCTCCCGACGCCCGCTGGCAGTTCTCAGGTGTCAGACTGGCGCGGTAGCGCGTTCTCATGCCAGACTCGGCAGCCAACGTCATCATCCTGCAGTGCACCCGGATCCTGAAGGAAGCGTTCGAGGGTCCGCCCGGGCCCTGGAGCTACTTCACGGACCGCTCTCCGGACGCTGGGCTGCTCGGCACGATCGACCGGCTCAGCGCGGCGGCCGCGTCGCACACGCCCGGATCGGCGGTGTCCACGATCGCCGGGCACGTGCAGCACCTCGTGGCGAGCCTCGCCCTCTCGGTGCGGTGGATGCGCGGGGAGGCGATCACGCGGGACCGGTCGCGAAGCTGGACAGTGCACACAGTGGACGATGCCGCCTGGGCCAAGCTCCGCCAGGAGTTGCGCCGCGCGTACGAGAGCCTGTACATCGCGTTCGAGACCGAGCGGGATTGGGACGAGGACGCGCTGGGAGGCGCGATGGGGGCGATCGCGCACGCGGCGTATCATCTCGGCGCGCTCCGGCAGCGGCTTGCGGTTGAGAGGAAGGGGGCAGGCGCGTCCTAAGACTAGAGCTTCAGTTCAACTCCTCGGCGCCGCTCGCCGCAGCCTTCTTGGTCGGCAATTGTGGACGGCCACTCCCATTTCAAGGGCCTGCGCGTTAGCCTCCCTGCAACACAAGGAATAGCTCCCATGGCACCGACCATCTGGATTGACGGCCAGTATTACGACAAGACGAACGCCAAGATATCGGTGTTCGACCACGGGCTGCTCTACGGCGACGGCGTGTTCGAAGGGATCCGCGTCTACAACCGCCGCATCTTCCGCGCCCACCAGCATCTCGAGCGCCTGTACGCGTCCGCGAAGGCCGCCTGGATCGAGATCCCGCTCGCGTCGGAGGCGATGGCCCGGTTGATGACCGAGGCGGTCGCGAAGAGCGGCATCGACGACGCCTACATTCGGCTCGTCGTGACGCGCGGCGTCGGCGACCTCGGGCTCGATCCCCGCAAATGCGGCAAGCCCTCGGTGATCTGCATCGTGGACAACATTCAGCTGTGGCCCGCCGACCGGTACGAAAAGGGGCTCACGGTTATTTCCGCCGCGACGCCGGTGCATCACCGCGAGAGTCTGTCGCCGCGCATCAAGTCGCTCAATTACCTCTCGCACATTCTCGCCAAGGTGGAGGGGATCGCGGCGGGGGTGGACGAAGTGATGATGCTCGATTCCGCGGGGTTCGTGGCCGAGGCGAGCGGGATGAACGTGTTCCTGGTCGCGAACGGCGCGATCAAGACGCCGCCCGCCTATGCCGGGATCCTGCGCGGCGTCACGCGCGACGCGGTGCTCGAGCTCGCCCGCGAGGCGACGTACGCGGTCGAGGAGGTGCCGATGAACCGCTACGACCTCTACACGGCGGATGAGGTGTTTCTCACCGGCACGGCCGCCGAGGTCATCGGCGTGGTGATGCTTGATGCCCGCCGCATCGGCTCGGGTGTTCCGGGACCGGTGACGAAGGAGCTGGCTCGGCGGTTCAAGGTCCTCGCGACCAGGGGTGACTGACTCCACCCACGACATCATCATCGTCGGAGGCGGCACCGCCGGGCTCGTGACGGCGGCGGGGGCCGTCGCGCTCGGGGCCAAGGCGGCCGTGATCGAGCGCGCGGCGCTGGGCGGTGAATGCCTGTGGACGGCGTGCGTGCCTTCGAAAGCGCTCATCGCGTTCGCGGCACGATACGGGGAAGCGGGAAGGGGAAAGGGGGAAGGGTGGAATGCCGCAGTCGCGTGGCTTCGCTCCGCTCGCGACCGCATCGCACCCCGCGACTCTTCCGAGCGGTTCCGCGGTCTCGGCGTCGATGTCGTTCTGTCGCCCGCGCGGCTCGCGGGGCCCGGGCTGGTCGAGACGGAGACCCGCACCCTGTCCGCCAAGCGAATCGTGCTCGCGATGGGGTCGCGCCCTCGAGTCCCCGTCATCCCGGGACTCGAGAAAGCTGGATTCCTCACCCATGTGACCGCGCTCGAGCAGCCGGGACTTCCCACCAGCATGGTGATCCTCGGCGGGGGATCCGGTGGACTCGAGTTCGCGCAGACGTACCAACGTCTCGGCGTCGCCGTCACGCTCGTCGAGGCGTTGCCGGAGATTCTTCCCAACGAGGATCCCGAAGTCGGTCGCGTCATCCGCGAAGGGCTCGTCCGTGAGGGCATCACAGTGCACACGGGATTCCGTGCGGTCGAGGTGCGCGCCGCGGAAGGCGGGAAGACCGTGACGGCAGAGAACGGGAAGCGGGTCACCGCGGACGAGGTGTTCGTCGCCACTGGGCGCGCCCCGAATAGCGAGGATGCCGGCCTCGAACGGGCGGGCGTCGCGCTCGACCAGGGAGCGGTGCGTGTGAATCGCCGGCTGGAAACGACGGCGCGGGGGATCTGGGCGGCGGGCGATGTCACCGGCGGGCTCGCCTTCACGCACGTCGCTGATTACATGGCTCGCGTGGTCGTCCAGAACGCGCTCACGCCCGTGAAGAAGACGGCGGACTACCGGGTGGTCCCCTGGGTGACGTTCACCGATCCTGAAGTAGGCCGCGTGGGACTGACCGCCGACCAGGCCGCCGCCCGTGGCGAGCGGGTCCAGGTCTACCGCGCCGACTTCGCGGACATCGATCGCGCAGTCGTGGAGGGCGCGACGACCGGATTCTGCAAAATGGTGACCCGCCGCGACGGGACGGTGCTGGGCGCCACGATCGTGGGTCGCGGCGCCGGAGAATTGATCATGGAGGTCGCGCTCGCGATGCGCTACGGTATCCGCTTACCGCAACTCGGGAGCGTCATGTACCCGTATCCCACGCTGAGCGAGATCATCAAGCGCACCGCCGAGAGCTGGTATCGCGCGCGATACGGCGACACTCGGCGCGGCCGGCTGTTGCGGCGCATCGTGCGGCTGTGGCTGTGACCCCCCGCGCGCGCGCGGCACTCAAGCTCCTGGTCTTCGTGCTGCTCCTCGTCGGGGGATTGCTCGTGCTCCAGGCGACACCGGCGCGCGCCTACTTCACGCACGAGGGAATCGCACGTCTCGTGGTGATCCTGCGGCGGGAATGGTGGGCTCCGTTCGCGTTCGTACTCGCCTATACGCTCGCCGCGGCCCTCGACTTCTCGGGGGCGATCCTCACGCTCCTCGGGGGAGCGATCTTCGGATTCTGGTGGGGGGCGCTCTTCAACATCATCGGCGCCAACCTCGGCGCGAGCGCCGCCTTCTGGGTGGCGCGCACGCTGGGCCGGGAAGGCGTCACGTCGCTGTTCGGTCAGAGGCTCGCCGGGCTCGATCGCGTGAGCGCCGAGCAAGGGTTCGGGTGGTTGCTGAGGCTCCGGCTGATTCCCATCGTGCCGTACAACCTCCTGAACTTCGCCTCCGGCCTCACGGCGATGCCGTGGCGGACCTACGTCGCCGCGACCGCGATCGGCGTCGTGCCCGCCACGCTCATCTACACCTACTTCGCCGACGCGCTGCTCAGCGCGGGCGTCGCCCACGTCGAGGCGGACCGGGTGATCATCCGGCTCTTCATCGCGCTCGCGGCGTTGGTCCTGCTGAGCTTCGTGCCGTCGCTTGCGAAGCGCGCGGGCTGGCTGTGATCGGCGTCGTGATCCCGACGCTCGACGAAGCCGATACGCTGCCGAAGCTGCTCGAGGATCTGCGCCGCGTCGCGGTGCCCCTCGACGTCGTGGTCGCGGACGGAGGCTCGAGCGACGGGACCCTGGCGGCGGCCGCTCGCGCGGGGGCCCGGACGCTCGCGGCGCCACGCGGCCGCGGGTCGCAGATGAATGCCGGCGCCCGGGTGGCGCGCGGCGACTGGCTGCTCTTCCTCCACGCCGACACGCGGGTGCCGGCGCCCGCGCGCCGCGCCTTGCTTGGCGCCGTCGTGGACGAGCCGGCGTTCGACGTGGCCGTGTTTCGGTTCGCGATCGACTTGCCCCGCGCCTGGAAGCGGTTCATCGAGCTGGGTCAGTCCGTGCGACAGGCGCTGTATGGACTCCCCTACGGCGACCAGGGACTCCTGGTGCGGCGCGAGCTGTTCGTGAGCGTCGGGGGATTCCCGGAGATTCCGCTGCTCGAGGACGTCGCGTTGCTGCGCGCGCTGCGGCGGCGCGCGCGAGTCCGCGCGCTCCCGGCGGCCATCGTGACCTCGGGCCGTCGGTACCAGCGGGACGGAGTACTCCGGACCTGGCTGCGACACACGGGCGTCATCGCGCTGTATCTCGCGGGCGTGGCGCCGCGGCGCCTCGCCCGGTGGGCGGGGCGCGATGTCTGAGCGCACACTCGCGGTGTTCGCGAAGGCGCCCGTGCCCGGCCGGGTAAAGACCCGCCTGGCCGTTGAGATCGGGACGCGGCCCGCCGCGACGCTGTACCGGCACCTGGGCCGCGCGGTGGTCCGAGAAACCGCGGGACCGGGGTACCGCACCGTCGTCTGGTTCGCGCCACCGGGCGCGCGCCGTGCCGTCCGGGCGTGGCTCGACGGGTTCGGGGTCACCGGTTACCGGTCGCAGGGCGCGGGGGATCTTGGCGCGCGCCTGCGGCGCGCGTTCCTCCGCCAGTTCGCGGATGGTGATGGCGCCGTCGTGATTATCGGGACGGATTGTCCCGAGATCCGCGGGCGCGACGTGGTCCGTGCGTTCGACGCTCTGGAGTCGTACGACGTGGTGCTCGGGCCGGCACGGGACGGGGGGTACTATCTGGTGGGTTTGCGAGCGCCCCATCCCGCGCTGTTCCGCGAGATTCCGTGGTCCACGCCGAACGTGATGCGGGTCACACGGGTGCGCGCGGCGACGATCGGGTTGCGCTGCAAGCTCCTGCGACAGCTGCGCGACGTGGACAGCGCGACGGATGCACGGGTGCTGGGGCTCGTCGCACCCGCCGATCGTTGACCCGCCATCGCGGGCTCCCCATATTGCCGGTTACGGGATCAGCCGAGGTCGTGCATGCCTTGGAGAGTGATTGCGCACGGCGATCAGGTGTGGCACGTGGACGCCGTCGCGGAACGACCCCCCAATACGGCAGCCTGGCAGCTGGTGCTGTCGTTCCGATCCGCGTCGGATCGCACGCGCGGGCGGGCTTGGTGGACCCTGTATCCGCTGGAAGCCGCGTCGAAGTCGTCTCTCTTCATCCAGGCCGAGCGGATTCCCGACGCCGCGCTCTCCGAGCTGCTCGCGGCGCGTCTGGCGTGAGCGCGACGGCACGGCGCTCCACCCCGCTCGGCTGACCGGGAGGGTCTGTGGCGGCGCCGATTGGCGGCCTCTCGCATGGCGAGCGGCTGCGCTTTCAGGATTTCTCGTTCCAGCGGATGGCCAGCGGCCACTGCCGGGCCCGGGTCGTGCTATCGTGGTCCGACGGCCGGCAGTTCGTGGGTGAATCCGAAGGGGTGAACTCGCAGGCCGGGGAGCTACGGTGCTCGGCGAGCGCGACGATCCGTGCGTTGGAGCTCGCCTCGCAGCCTGCGCTGGCATTCGAAGTATTGGGGGTGAAGGCGGTGCGCGCCTTCGATGCGACCGTGGTCATCGTGTCGCTTTCGGCGCGCACGGAGCAATCGGCTTCGCGACTCGTCGGGTCCTGCCTGACGGAGAGCGACGCACCACGGGGAGCGGCCTTGGCGGTGTTGAATGCGACGAACCGTATTCTCGGGAACTATCTGACGCGATGACACGAGGCAGACTGGCTATGGTCGCGCTCGCGGCCGCGCTCACGGCGTGCGGGGGCCGGCAGCCCACGACCGCGGTGACTCCGGCCCATTCGGCGCGCGATACGACCGTCGCCGGGACGGCCGGTTCGGTCGACGCCGCTGTAGCCCGCGCCGGGCACGACTCGGCGGCCGACCAGGCGTTGCTCGACAGCCTGCACCAGCCGAGCCTGGCCCGACGGGACTCGCTCGCACCTGCGACCCCGGTGCAGGGGGTGAAGGGTGAGGAGATCGAGCGTGAGGCGGCCCGCCTGTTCGGCGCCAACGAAGGCCATGCGGCGATCGCCGAAGCGGCGGCCGCGGAGCCCACGTTCGATATCGACGTCGCCAGCTTCATCGCCAACCGCCGCGTCCTGCAATACATGGAGTTCTTTCAGGTGGACGCGCACGAGCGCTTCGCCATCTGGCTGACCCGCCTGGGACGCTATGAGGGCATGATTCGCGAGCGGCTGCACGCGAAGGGACTGCCCGAGGATCTCGTCTATCTCACACTCGTCGAGAGCGGTCTTTCGAACACTGCCGTCAGCCGGGCGCGCGCGGTCGGGATGTGGCAGTTCATCGCCGGTACCGGGCGCCTCTACGGCCTGACCGTCGACCCATGGGTGGATGAACGCCGCGACCCGTTCCGTGCCACTGAAGCGGCGGTGAACTACCTCGCCGACCTGCGGGAGCGGCTGGGCGGAAGCGTCTACCTCGCCGCGGCAGCGTATAACGCCGGCGTGGGACGGGTGGAACGGGGCCTGGGGCGGCTGCCGGGCGAATCCGACTCGGTGTCCGACAACACCTTCTTCCAGTTGGCGGACCGCCGCTTTCTGCGACGCGAGACCCGCGACTACGTCCCGAAGCTCATCGCCGCGTCGTTCATCGCCAAGCAGCCGGCCCGGTACGGGTTCACCGACGTCCAGCCGTTGGCGCCGCTCATTTTCGACGAGATCTCGGTCGCCGACGCGACCGGCCTCGACGTCGTGGCGCGGCTCGCCGACACGACGGTGGACGCCCTGCTCGAGCTGAACCCGCAATACGTACGTGGTGTGACCCCGCCCGGCCGGTCGGTGGTGGTGCGCGTGCCGCGCGGTCGCGGGACACTGGTCGCGGCGCGCTACGACACCCTACCCGTGAACGAGCGGATCACGTTCGTGGATCACTACGTCGCCGCGGGCCAGACGCTGACCGACATCGCGCGTCGCTATCGGGTCACTGTCGCGATGCTGCAGACCGCGAACCCCAACCTCAAGCCGCGCGGGCTTCGAACCGGCCAGCGGATCATCGTCCCGATGAGCGGCCGGATCGTGCCCGCTTCAGCGTGGTCGGTGCCACCTGAGCCGCGCTACCGCCGGGTGCAACGGTCACGGCGCGGGTCAGGGACGGCGAGTATCGGGAGTGCGGGTGGCAGTCACCGCGTTCAGCGCGGCGAAACTCTGAGCCAGATCGCGCGAACCTACCGCGTCTCGCTCGCCGAGCTGCTCGACTACAACGATTTGACGCATGACTCGATGATTCGGGTAGGGCAGACGCTGAGGATTCCACGTCGATAAAGCGAAGGCGGTGGCGGGAAGCGAAAGGCGGTGCCGGGATCACCCGACACCGCCCTTTGCCTACCGCTTATAGCCCTTCATAATCGCCGTCGAATAACCGTTCTGCGGGTCCCGTCCGGCGTCCAACAGCTCCTGCACCTTCCCCGGACCGCGGTTGTACGCGAGAAGCGCGAGCCGCAGGTTTCCGTCGTAGCGCTCCAATAGATCCCGCAGGTACCGGAATCCGAGCCGCAGATTCGTCGTGCGGTCGAAGAGCTGTTTGTCGGTCAGTCCCGGCTCGTACAGCCGCGCGGTGCTCGGAAGCACCTGCGTGTAGCCGACGGCGCCAACCTTGCTCTTGGCCTTGGGATTGAATCCCGACTCGGTCCGCACCAGCCGGAACGTCAGCCCTGGATCGACCCCCTCCGACAACGCGACGTCGTAGATAGCGGCCGCCACGTCCGCGGGGATGTTGTATTGCTTCGAATAGTCGATGATGGCGTTGGCGCGTTCGAGCTGCAGGCGAGCGACTGCCAGCTCGCCACGCGTCGCTTCGAGCGACTGAGACAGCGTGCGCAGCTCCCCGAGCAGGGCCGGCGCGGTAACGGGCGCCGGCTGATCGTCTGCCCTGGCGCGATGTGCCCAACCCGCGAGGCTCCCCACTACGATGGAGCCGAGGAGAATGAATCCCCCCTGCTGCATCAGTCGCTGGGTTTTGGTATGCATCGGCCGCCTCCTCTGGAAAAAAGCGTTCGCCTGGTTGCTAAAACTCGCGCCGCGCGGTCAACCGCCGGTCAAGCACCCCGGGGGGCGTCCCTGCGCCAGTCGCCGCGTGTACCGCCAGTCTTCTCAACGAGGTGCACTTCTCCGATCTCCATCCCCCGATCCACCGCCTTCACCATGTCGTACACGGTAAGCAAAGCCACGGAAACGGCGGTGAGCGCCTCCATCTCAACTCCTGTGCGCCCGATCACCTTCGCCACGGCCCGTACGCGGACTCCCGGGAGGCTGGAATCGAGCGTGGCATCTACCTCAACGTGGTCCAGCCCCAATGGGTGACAGAGGGGGATCAACTCCGCCGTGCGCTTGGCTGCGAGCGTGCCCGCGATCTCGCTGACGGCGCACACGTCCCCTTTTGCAACGGCCCCATCCGACAGGGCGCGAAACGCTGCTTGGGACATCCGAATCGTGCCTTCCGCGACGGCGCTCCGGGCCGAGACCGGCTTGTCCCCGACATCGACCATCCGTGGGCGGCCCGCGGCGTCCACATGGGTCAGCCTCATGGTACGGACCACAGGTCGTCCGCGAGCACGGCGGCGAGCAGCTGCGGGTTCACGTTTCCCTGGGCCATCTGGCGCGCCTCCAGTACATGGGCGATCGCAGCGACCACCCCACGCGTGTCGTTTCCCGCGCGCGCTTCGGTGCGCAGCTGCGTGAGCAGGCCGTCCAGCAGCTCGGTGAATCCCCCCCGTGCCTGGAACGGAGGTTGCGCCAAGGCTCGCGCGTAGCGGTCGGCGGAGGATCGGCGGCCTGCCTCCACGAACGCTTTGACCGCGTCGTTGTTCCCGTCGGCGGCTTGGGCGGCCAGGGCGATCAACTTGCCGATCGAACCCTCGGCGGCCGCGACGAGCGACGGAATTCGGCGCTTGTCCTCGAGCCCCAGCTCGCGCTCGGCGAACTCCCGGATGGTGCCGTCAGGTAGCCGCGCGATCCGGACCCGAACCACCCGGGACAGGATCGTGGGCAGCAGCGACTCCGGCTCCGAGCTCGTCAGCACGAACCCCGTATCGGGGGGTGGCTCTTCCAGCGCCTTGAGGAGGGCGTTGGCCGCTTCCGGGTTTGCCCGCTGTGGCACCAGCCGCTCCGCGTCGCCCACGATGAACAGCTTGCGCCGCGCCCAGGCGGGTGTCATAGGGAGCGCCCGCCCCAGCAGACGCACGGACGCGATACCGTGACTGGCGAGCCCTGACGGGGCTTGATACAGGGGCTGCTCGCGCCGCGCCGCCATCTCCTCGGCCAGCGCCTCCTCCACCAGGTCCACCTGCTTGTCGGCGTCGGACCCCTTGCGGCTGATCTCCACCGGGACGAACCAGTGGAGGTCGGGATGCGAAAGGTCGAGCACCAGCTTGCAGGGACGGCAGGAACCGCAGGGCTCCGCTCCCGCCAGTCGCCCTTCGCACAGCTCTGCTTGCGCGAGCCACAGCGCTAGCCGCTGCTTGCCGACACCGCGGGGCCCTTCGAGCAGCAGGGCTTGGGGCAGGCGTCCGGCGCTGAGAGCACCTAGCAAGCGGCCCCGAATCGCTTCGTGGCCGTACAGGGGGCGCAGAGGCATGGCGAAATCTAGCTGGGCTAGACCAAAAGGGTCGGTGCTGAAAGCCAAGTGATTGTGATATAGTGATATACGGCATGCATTCGGGCCTTGCGCCCCCCCACGGTTCTGGCTCAGTTGTGTCACTCGCACCGCAAAATCGTGCACGGCTGCCACAGTCGGTCTATCTTCGGATGTCTATCATGTCATTGTAGCACAATGCCTTGCGCTGAAAACCTGCGTCGAGCCCGCCTTCCCTCCCGCCCGTGACGCGAGCTACAGATGAATGGTGGCCGGGGTAACGGCGCCTGTGTGAAGGGCGGCGCCAAGTTACCACGCCCTGGTTTTCCCAGACGCGTGGTGGGTATTCGTGCTCGAGGGGGACGTGAACAGCTCTCCAATCAGGCTTGTCCGTGCCGTGGCAGCGGGGACTCCGGTCCAGCCCGGCTCAGACCCCAGTTTGCGAAGGATCGCCCTCCAGCAAGAGGCGGTGGCGCACCTTGGCCACCAGGCGCTGGCCGGAGCTCCGGTTTCGGCGCTTATGGACGAAGCCGTAGCGTGTGTGGCCCGTGGACTCGACGCAGAGCTTACCGGGCTGCTCGAGCTCCGGGCCGAGAGCCGAACCCTGCTGTTGCGCGCTGGCACAGGATGGGGGGACGGCGCGGTGGGTCGCGCGGTGCTGCGCGCCGACGGCGACACCCATTCGGGCTACGTACTCCGCTCCCCTACCGCGGTGGTCATCGAGGACCTGCAATCCGACCGGCGGTTCGGCAGCGCGCCGCTCCTATCCGAGCACGGCGTCGCCGCGGGCGTCACGGTCGTGATCCCGGGCCGGGACCGCCCGTTCGGGATGCTTGGCGCGTACACACCCGATCCGCGCGAGTTCACGGTGCACGACGTGCACTACGTGCAGGCGGTCGCGAACGTGCTCGCGACCGCGATCGCGCGCGCCCACACTGAAGACGCCCTGCGCAAGAGCGAGGAGCATTTTCGCTCCCTCATCGACAACGCTTCCGACATCGTCACGATTCTGAGCGAGGACGGCATTTTCCGGTTCGCGAGTCCCTCGGTGCAGCGGCTGCTCGGATATGCGCCGAACGATCTGCTCGAGCGCAACTCGTTCGAGTTCGTGCATCCCGACGATCTCGCGCTCGTGACGGAAGCGCTGATGCGCGCGATCCATTCCCCGGGCACGCCGCAGTCGGCGGAGTTCAGATTTCGGCATCGGGACGGCTCGTGGCGCGTTCTCGAATCGGTGGGACAGGCGCGCGCCGGCGCGGTGGGCGGCGGACCGGCGACGTTCATCGTCAACTCACGCGACATCACGGAGCGGCTCGCGCAGGAGCGGGCGCTCCGGGCGAGCAAGGAGCGGCTGCGCACCGTCGTCGCCGGCGCGCCGCTGGTCTTGTTCGCGCTCGACAAGGAAGGCGTTTTCAGTCTCGTGGAAGGGAAGGGGCTGGAGAGTCTCGGGGTGCGGCCGGCCCAGCTCGTCGGGCAATCGGTGTTCCAGGTCTACGCGGACCTGCCGCAGCTCCTGGCCGACTTTCGCCGCGCGCTCGCGGGGGAATCGTTCTCGTCGACCGTGGAGGTGTTCGGCCAGGTGTTCGAGACCTGGTATTCGCCGGTTCGCGACGGGAGCGGCGCGGCCCTGGGCGTGACCGGCGTGGCGACGGATGTGACCGAGCGGCGGCGCGCCGAAGAAGCGCTGCGCCGGTCCGAGGAGAGCAACCGCGCGCTGGTGGAGCACGCCACGTATGGGATCTGCCGCAGCACCCCGGCGGGTCGCTTCCTCGCCGTCAATCCGGCGCTCGTGAAAATGCTCGGCTATGCGTCGGAAGCCGAGCTGATGGAGCTCGATCTGGCGCGTGACCTGTATGCCGATCCGCACGAGCGCGCGCGTGTGCTCGCCCGCTACGCGACGGCGGACAGCCTCCAGGAGATGACGGAATGGAAGCGGAAGGACGGCACGCGCATCCTCGTCCGCCTTTCCGGGCACGCCGTCCGCCGGGCGGACGGCGCGATTGAGAGCCTCGAAACGATGGCGGAGGACGTCACGGAGCGCCGCATGCTCGAGGAGCAGCT